>JAYTSW010000338.1:0-4916 GCA_043745425.1 Sphingobacteriaceae bacterium
ATAAATATCAACTACCCATTTTACAATTCCCACTTTTACATCTTCTCCGTTAGCTGCAGTAAGTGGTTTATCGTTTTCTAATTTTTCTTTGCAAGTAAAACGAACACCAATAGTCATACCAGGATAAATTGGTTTTGTAAAACGACATTCATCAATACCGTAATTTAATAATACTGGACCTTTAGGCGGATCAACAAATAGACCCGCAGCGCGCGATAGAATGAAATAACCGTGAGCAACTGTTCTTTTAAAAATAGTTCCTTCTAATGAATTTGGCTCAAGATGCGCATAAAATTTATCACCGCTTAATTCGGCAAAATTTAAAATATCTTCTTCTTTAACTGTGTGAGTCGAAGTAATTACTGTTTCACTTACTTCCAAATCTTCAAAATACTGACGGAAGGGGTGAACATCTTTAATTTTATATTTTCCACCGTATTGGTAAGAATTTAAAACATTTGTAATTGTTGTAGGAGAACCTTGAATGGCGGTGCGCTGTAAATAATGAAACACACCACGTTTACCACCCATTCCTTCGCCACCACCTGCGCGGCCCGGACCACCATGCACTAACATTGGCATTGGAGAACCATGACCAGTACTTTCTTTAGCACATTCTGCATTCAACACTAAAATTCGTCCGTGCATACAAGCAGCGCCAATAACATACATGCGTGCAATTTTATCATCAGCTGTTACAATTGAACTTACCAATGAACCTTTTCCCATTTTACTTAACTGAATAGCTTCGTCAAAGGTTTTGTAAGGCATCAATGTGCTTACAGGACCAAATGCTTCTATACTATGACAATCAGTGTTTTTAAACGGACTATCATTTAAGAAAATAATAGGAGGCATAAATGCGCCTTTATGCTTATCAGCACCTTTCACTTCAAACTTTTCGAAATCACCAATAATTATTTTTTGTGATTTACTTAATTGTTCTATTTTTTCTTTTACCTCTAACAATTGAGCTTGTCCTGCTAATGCGCCCATGCGAACACCTTCAACATTTGGATCTCCAATAACATTTTGAGCTAAACGTTTTCCTAAAGCAATTTGCACATCTTCCACTAAATTTTCGGGAACAATAATTCTTCTAATCGCTGTACATTTTTGTCCGGCTTTAGTTGTAATTTCTCTTGTTACTTCTTTAATAAAAATATCGAACTCTGCTTTATCAGGCGTAACATCAGGACCTAATACACAACAATTCAAAGAATCTGCTTCCATATTAAAATGAACGGATTCTTCCAATAAGCGCTTATTTGATTTCAACATTTTTCCTGTTGAAGCACTTCCTGTAAACGTAACCACATCTTGATTCATTACGTGATCGAGAATTCCATTCGCACTTCCACAAATTAATTGCAGCGCGCCTTCAGGTAAAATTTTACTCGCAATAATTTCTTTTACTACTGCTTCGGTTAAAAATGAAGTTACAGTTGCAGGTTTTACAATTGCAGGAACGCCTGCTAACCAATTCACAGCAACTTTCTCTAACATTCCCCAGACAGGGAAATTAAATGCGTTAATGTGAACAGCAACTCCTTCTTTCGGCACACAAATGTGGTGACCAATAAAAGTATTGTTCTTACTTAATTTCGCAACATCACCATCGTAACAATACGTTTCATTTGGAAATTGACGACGTAATGAAGCATAAGCAAATAAATTTCCAATACCACCTTCAATATCTACCCAACTATCAACACGTGTTGCACCTGTTGCCCAACTAACTTTATAAAAATCTTCTTTTTTACTTATTAAATGAGTGGCTAATGCTTTCAACATCATACCACGTTCCTGAAATGTCATCTTGCGCAATTTCGGTCCGCCAACAGTTCGTGCATAGTCACACATTTGTCCAAAATCTAAACCTTTGCTGCTTGCAGTTGCAATAGCTTCGCCGGTAATTGCGTTAAATAATTCTTGTCCTTTTTCTGAACCTGCAACCCATTGTCCGCAGGCGTAGTTATTAAGTGTGTTCATAGTAATAATTGGCTTTTCAATGGTTATAAATATAACTATTGTTTTATTTTTAAAAAACCTGAAAAGGCAATTATATAGTGGTTGTTTGTAACTAAAACCAAAAAAAAATCCCCGGACACTTACTTCCGAGGATTTTAAATAATTAGTATTAAAATTAGTGTAGGGTAATGTTATGAGAATGACCGTTTATAGTTACAGTAGCATTCATATCGCAAGAGCCGTTACCAAAATCAACATGTCTGGTTGGTTTTGAGCTTGGATTGAAGTCCAAACTTCCTTGTATAAAAGGGTGTCTTCCGCTTATATTACAACCGCCAAAGTCTCTTATTAACTGGTTAGTTACCGTTGCGGTGAAGTTGTCGCCTTTTACAGTTGTCCCGTTTGCACTTCCTGTTATCCCAATTCTTGCTAAGTTCCAGCTGATTGGGGTAGGAGAGCCATGATATACATTAGGGTCTGAAGTGTTTAATAAAGTTTTTGTTTTAGAAAACGAAAAATCTACGGTTCCATCAGTCTTAGTAACCTGAATATGTCCATTTATATTCCATGTTAAGTTAGTGCTTGAAGGATTGAAACCAAGGGCCGTTGTATTTACAATTGTTTTATTGATAATAGAAACCTGATTGCCATCTACAACATAGTTGCTTGAAGTAACATTACAAGTAAAACCCGGGTCGCGGTAGTGTTTTGCATTATTTGTTGAAGCAGAATAATTAAAAATTAATATCCCGTTTCTCACACGTCCATCAATACAAGTTGAATTATTGAAAAACACAGAATCAATGTGGTTTATAGTATCATGTTTTACAATTCCACACACTGATAATTCGTTTTCAGGTGTAAAACCTTTTGAAGTTAAACTTGAACTTGAATTATCAGAAGCCTGACTTCCAATATTAATGATATCGCTAGAAATGTGTTCAACAAGTGAATGATCACTAGCTGCTGATGTGTCGGAATCTTCTTCCTCATGATGTTTTTTACAAGATGTGTTTAAAAAAGCAGAAGCCATTACTAAAACAACCATTGCTAAACTTAATTTACGATTTTTCATAATTGTGGTTTTTATGATGGTATGACCTTGATTTTGGATAAAGGTTTAATAGGTATAAATAATTTAACTTTTTTAACAAATTATTGTAAAATCTAACGATTAAAAAAAGCTAATCGTGACAACAGTAAACGAATCTCTCGAATTTGAAATTTAAGTCATGGTGATCCCACGGTTAACTTAGGACGAACCATGTGATATTAATACAAATAATAGTGATTGAGCTTGTTGAAATCACATAATTGGAATTTCTTAGAATGTCATTTTAATTGTCTATTCTAATACTTCAATAACTTGTGGTGCAATAATAAATTTCTTTATTAATTTTTCTACTTTTTCATTTAAATCATTAGTAAAAACTAGATGTTGACACTTTGGTAAACTTAATGCTAATCTATCAATATGACCTTGAGCCGAAATTTTAGGCATGGTTTCAGCATCATCTATTGCAAAAAGTTTAATTTTATTTAAATTAAGGTTCCATAAAAAATAATGTTCCATTAATCGTTTTGGAGTTCCTATTAAAATGTCTGTTCCTTTTTGCACCTCTTCAGCCTGTTTTTCTATTTTCCCTTCTTCAAAAACACAAACAGTTCTTAGATCTGTTTCTTTTGTGAGTAGTTCAAATTGCTCTTTCATGGAGGTCGCTTTTTCCTTATCAGATACCACAATCAATACTCTTGGAGCAGTTTCAATAGCGTAAGGTAACTTTTGAATAGCACTAATAACAATAGTGGTAGTTTTACCTGAGTTTAAGGGGCCGATACCAATAACATCAAAACCACCATTTATTTTAGCGATACATTTTAATTGCAAATCTTTTGGCGTTTCAATTCCATTAAGAGCTAAGGCACTTGCTAATTTTTTATTTAATTTTTCTTTGAACATTGTAATTGATTCTTAGACTGTGAATTTATAACCAACACCTCTTATTGAATGAAAATGTTTGGGTTCTTTGGCATTTATTTCGAAGTATTTTCTGAACCCTAAAATATAATTATCGATGGTTCGTGAAGACGAATTTTCGTTTTCTCCCCACAAACTTTCAATAATTTCATCTCGCGAAATAACTTTGTTTACATTATCTGTTAATAATTTAAGCAAGCCAATTTCACGTTTAGATAAAGTACTGATTTCGCCTTTTACATCTTTAATTTCAAACGTTTCAAAATTAATAATGCATTTACCGAATTCAATAACCTGTGATTCGTTTGGAGTGTGACGTTTAATTACATTCTGAATTCTTAATAACAACTCTTCCAATTCAAAAGGCTTAGTAATGTAATCGTCTGCACCCAATTTTAAACCTGATATTTTTTCGGAAGTTTGATTTTTAGCGGTTAAAAATATAACGGGGACCTCAGAATTAATGGTTTTAAATTTCTGACATAAATCAAAGCCGTTAATTTCAGGCAACATCACGTCTAACAGAACAAGATTTATATTTTTATGATGCTGATTAAATAATTGAAGCGCTAAATTTCCCGTATTTGCCAATTTTACCTCGTAATTTTCCAATTCAAGATTAAGTAAAAGAGTTTTCCCTAAATTTTCTTCATCTTCAACTATTAAAATGGTTTGTTTTTGCATTTTATTTTAAGGGGAAAGTAATATCGTAACGCGTACCTTTATCGGATGAAACTTTCATATTAGCCTCAATTTGTTCGCTTAACATGTGTATTAATTGCATACCTAAACTGCCTTGTTTTTTTATGTCGAATTTTTTATCCAAACCAACACCATTATCATAAACAACAAGTATAAGTTCTTTTTTTATTTGTTTTAATTCTATATTGATAATCCCTTCTTTCATACCACCAAAAGCATACTTATACGAATTACTTAAAATTTCATTTAAAATTAAACCAATTGG
>JAYTSW010000339.1:0-4908 GCA_043745425.1 Sphingobacteriaceae bacterium
AGCATATGGTGTGTTTTTCTTAGAACCACGGAAACCCATTTTACCGGCTGATGACCAGGAAATAACCTGACCAGCCATGTTGGTTAACGAGATAATAATATTATTAAACGTAGCATTAATGTGTGCTTCGCCTACAGCTTCTACTTTTACCACGCGTTTGCGGGCTGCTGCTTTTCCTGTTAAGGGCGTTGTGGCTTGTTGTTTTGCCATTGTTTTATCTTTTACTTAAATTTTAATTATTATTTAACTGCCATTTTCTTATTAGCAATTGTCTTACGTTTACCCTTACGAGTACGCGCGTTAGTTTTTGTACGTTGTCCACGAACCGGTAACCCATTGCGGTGACGAGTACCACGGAACGATCCGATATCCACTAAACGTTTAATGTTTAATTTAACTTCAGAACGAAGTGCACCTTCCACCTTAAAACGGGTGTTGATATAGTTACGGATAGCATTTTGCTCATCATCCGACCATTCGTTTACTTTTTTATCTAAAGAGATACCAGATTCGGTTAAGATGCGTTGTGCTGTGCTGCGTCCAATACCGAAAATATAGGTTAAACCTATTTCTCCTCTTTTGTTTTTTGGTAAATCAATACCTGCTATACGTGCCATTTTCTATTTTTTAAAAAGGTTTGCAAAGATACAGAATTACTTCTGTCTTTGTTTAAATTTTGGTGTTTTCTTGTTGATAACATACAGTTTTCCTTTACGGCGAACGATCTTACAATCTACGCTACGTTTTTTTATGGATGCTCTAACTTTCATATCTTATGTTTTTTTCTTTATCGTGATATGGAATTCCGCTTACGCTTCATTTCATATTTTTTGTTCTTAATTCTTATTTATATCTAAATGTTATTCTTGCTTTACTTAAATCGTACGGGCTCATTTCCAACTTCACTTTATCACCGGGTAATATTTTTATGTAGTGCATACGCATTTTACCCGAAATGTGTGCAGTAACTATGTGTCCGTTTTCCAACTCCACCCTAAACATAGCGTTACTTAGTGCTTCAATAATAGTACCGTCTATCTCTATGTTTGTTTGTTTCGCCATATATTAACCTTGTTGTACCATCATGGCATTAGCGCCACGCCCCTTAATTCGACCCGATTTCATTAAACCATCATAATGACGATTTAATAAATACGTTTCAATTTGCTGTAAGGTATCCAATACAACCCCCACTAAAATCAACAATGATGTTCCACCATAAAAATCAGCGAAAGAACTATTGATACCCAACTGAATTGCAATGGCAGGTAAAATAGCTACTACCGCAAGGAAAATTGATCCTGGCAAAGTAATACGCGACATAACCTGATCGATAAACTCTGCTGTTTTTTTACCTGGCTTAACACCCGGAATAAAACCACCATTACGTTTCATATCATCAGCCAACTGGTTTGGATTAACCATGATTGCTGTATAGAAATACGTAAATAATATAATAAGAATTGCGAACGTTAAATTGTAAATAAAGCCATAACGCTCTGTAAACACTCCCGCAGAGTTACCTGAAAAACCAGTGATGGCAGCAGGAATAAACATAATAGCTTGTGCAAAGATGATTGGCATTACACCAGCAGCATTTACTTTTAAAGGGATATACTGACGAACACCACCGTATTGTTTGTTACCTACAATCTTCTTAGCAAACTGAACAGGAATACGACGAGTACCCTGAACTAGCATTATACAACCGATAATTACAAATAATAAGAATACAATCTCTAATAAGAACATAATTAAACCACCACCAGAACTTTGTAAACGAGAACCAAATTCAGAAGTGATAGCAAAAGGTAAACGAGAAATAATTCCAATCATAATTAATAATGAAATACCGTTTCCGATACCCTTATCAGTAATTCTCTCACCTAACCACATTACAAACATGGTTCCTGTAACTAAGATAATTGTAGACTGAATCATAAACCAAGAACCATCAATTAAAACAGCACCTGGAATATTGTAAACTTGAGTAGCTAAATAACCAGGACACTGAACCGCCGTAACTGCAATAGTTAAAAAACGTGTGTACTGATTAATTTTTTTGCGTCCGCTTTCTCCTTCACGTTGCATTTTTTGGAAGTATGGAACTGCCATGCCTAACAACTGGATAATGATAGATGCTGTAATGTAAGGCATGATACCTAAACCGAAAACTGATGCACGAGAAAAAGCACCACCCGCAAAAATGTTTATTAAACCAATAATACCATCTTGCGAAGCAGATGCGTGAGCTTCATTTAATGCCGAAGCATTTACACCTGGAAGTACAACGTAAGAACCCAAGCGGTAAATTAATACCAAGCCAAGAGTCAACAGAATTCTGGCTCTGAGTTCTTCTATTTTCCAAATGTTTTGAAGAGTATCTATAAAACGCTTCATATATTTTTTAATTCAAGTATTGTTAGTTTTTTTAAATGCCAATCGACATTTTCTGCTAACAGATTATTATTTAGTACTACTTTTTTTGTTGTATTTAATTTCAGTTGTTGAACCACCTTTATCTTCAATAGCTTTTTTAGCTGTTACAGTAAAAGCGTGGGCGTGAATATTCACTTTCGACTTTAATTCACCACGTCCTAAAATTTTTACTAAGTCAGTTTTTCCTGCTAATCCGTTTTTAATTAAAAGGTCAGTAGTAATTTCTGTTGCTTTAGTTTTTTCAACTAATTTCTGAATCGAATCCAAATTAATACCGTTATAATTTAAACGGTTAATGTTTTTGAAACCGAATTTAGGAATACGACGTTGTAACGGCATCTGTCCACCTTCAAAACCACGTTTTGAAGAATAACCCGAACGAGACTTAGCTCCTTTGTGACCACGTGTTGCTGTTCCGCCGCCGCCTGAACCTTGTCCGCGACCTCTACGGAAATTATTTTTTGTTGCCCCTTTTGCAGGCGTAATTGTACTTAATTTCATAGTATTAAATATTTTCTATTTTTAACATGTGCGCAACTGTATCAATTTGTCCTTGAACCGCAGGATTTAATTCCTTCTCAAGTGATTGATGAGTTTTTCTGAAGCCTAGTGCTACTAACGTTGCTCTTTGACGAGGACTGCGTTTTGACTGACCTTTTACTAATGTGATTTTTACTTTTGCCATAACAACAATTAATTATCCGTTAAACACTCTATCTAAAGAAATACCACGCTGACGTGCAACTGTAATTGGATCGCGCATTTTCATTAACGCATCTAATGTAGCTTTAACCACGTTGTGAGGATTTGATGAACCTTTTGATTTTGCTAATACATCAGTTACACCAACGCTCTCTAACACCGCACGCATCGCACCACCGGCAATTACACCAGTACCATGAGCAGCAGGTTTTAAAAACACACGTGCACCACCGAATTTACCTTCTTGTTGGTGTGGAACAGTTCCGTTAAGTATTGCTACTTTCACTAAACTCTTCTTAGCATCTTCAATACCTTTAGTAATTGCGTCAGTAACCTCGTTAGCTTTACCTAAACCTTGTCCTACAACACCTTTTTCGTTACCTACAACTACTATGGCAGCAAAACTAAAGTGGCGACCACCTTTTGTAACTTTAGTTACACGTTGAATCGCAACTAATTTATCTTTTAGTTCGATGTCGCTTGATTTTACTTTTTTTACAACTTCTGTTGACATTCTTATTTATTTAAAATTTTTATACTAATTAAAATTTAAGTCCGCCTTCGCGAGCACCTTCTGCCAGTTGTTTAACACGACCGTGATATAAATAACCGTTACGATCAAACGTTACAGCTTTAATACCTGCTGTTACAGCTTTTTCTGCAATTAGTTTTCCAACCAATTTCGCTAATTCTGACTTATTACCTTTTGCAGTTTTAAAAGCTTTATCGCTTGACGCTGCTGATGCTAAAGTTTTTCCAGCTTTATCATCAATTAACTGAGCGTATATTTCGTTATTGCTACGGTAAACACATAAACGTGGAGAATCATTTGTTCCCTTTACTGTTTTGCGAATTCTGTGCTTAATTCGTTGTCTTCTTTCTTCTTTACTTAATGCCATTTTTTTTATTTTTTAGTCCCGATAGCTATCGGGATTATTAATTTAACTATTTCTTAGCTGCTGATTTACCTGCCTTACGACGTAAAATCTCACCTGTGAACTTAATACCTTTTCCTTTGTATGGTTCAGGTTTACGTAACGAGCGTATTTTTGCAGCAACCATTCCGATTAAAGCTTTATCGTGACTTTCCAAAATAATTTTTGGATTAGACCCTTTTTCGGTAGCAGTTGTAACTTTAATTTCAACAGGTAATTCAAAGTTAATGTTGTGAGAATACCCTAATGATAACTCTAACATTTGTCCTTTGTTTGAAGCACGGTAACCCACACCTACTAATTCTTGTTCAGTTTTATAACCTTCGCTAACACCTTTAATCATATTAGCGATTAAAGCACGGTATAAACCATGTAATGAACGATGACGCTTATGATCAGTCGGACGTGACAAAGTAATTATACCATCAGCAATTGCAACAGTAATATCGGCATCAACTTTTTGAGTTAATGTTCCTTTTTTTCCTTTAACTGTTACCAATCCATTGGTAATATTTACATCAACTCCTTGAGGTATTGTTATTGGCGATTTTCCTATACGTGACATTTTATAATCTCCTTTATTTTAAATTAAGAAATATAACATAAAACTTCACCACCCACATTTTGTGTTTTCGCTTCTTTATCGGTCATTACACCTTTAGAAGTAGAGATGATGGCAATACCTAATCCGTTTAATACTCTTGGCATACTTGATACACCAGTATACGTACGTAAACCAGGTGATGAAATACGATCTAAAGAACGGATAGCCGATAATTTTGTTACCGGATGGTACTTTAATGCTATTTTAATGATGTTGTGTTTTTGCTCG
>JAYTSW010000340.1:0-4887 GCA_043745425.1 Sphingobacteriaceae bacterium
TGGAGAGTGAAAGCGATTGATTCGGTTGGTAACAAAGCAGGTTATAGTAATCAGTTAAAGTTTAAGCTCATTCCTTAAATGTTCAAGAATAAAAAATCTTTATTTTTTTTAATTCCGGTAACTGTTATTATTTGGATCTACGTTGGATATACAATTTTCTCTTATTTCCATGAGGATAATGAGTTTTTAGAGCAAGAACATAAATTGCCTATTGTAAACTTAAAAAAGAAAGATGTTACTAAATACAAATTGGCTCTGAATTATCCGGATCCATTTTTAAAACAAGAAATTCATATTAGGTCAAATAATCAAGTAAACAATAATCTGAAATCACAAATTAATCCGATAACACAGAAGACAACTGCAACCTTGCCTAAGACGATTGATATAAGGTATATGGGAGTGGTTGAGAATAAAACAAGCGGAGCCGCTACAGGTTTAATTTCAATTAGCGGAAAATCATATTTGGTGAAGAAAGGAGAGTTAGTGGAGGGTATCTTAATTAAATCCATTACTTCTGATAAATTAGAAGCAAAAATCGGAAAAGAGATTATTTCTATTAGTAAATAAATGCGTATTAATTTCAGAACCATTTATATGGTGGAACCAAAAATATCGCAAAAAATGAAACAAAATAGACTGATATTTTTTTTCACAACCTTACTCGTGAGTGGAGTTATAAGATCTCAAAGTAATACTTTTCCTAATGTAAATTATATTTTCAGTCCAGATTCATTGATCGGTTTCGATGAAAATAGTGCAAAGCAAGATGCCTTTCATATTGGTTGTTTTGGAAGTGAATTTAAAGTGTACATGTATTATTCAAAAAGAAATTTTGTAAATTCTAAATTCAATTTAAAGAAATCAATACAAAGTCCATTAAGATATGAAATTCCAAAAGTTACGGGAGCATGTTTAAATGATGACTTTGAATCTTCACCTACAGGAACAATAACAAATCAAAACCAAATCGCAGGCTGGACAATTACAGCAGGCATCAATAATATTACCGGTGGCTCTTGTAATTTAACAATAGGCTGTTGCACTTTGCAGCCTAATGCAGCTGAATTAGTATCCAATGGTTATGTTGATTTCCTTATTGGACCGAAGTATCCGATCTTTTCTGTTTTCGGTTCAAATTTAAACTCAGGAGATACTGTAAGTCTGAACGCGCCTCTTGGAAATATGTATGGAAACAATTTCATAAGATTAAACAACAATAGTCCGAATTTTGGAGTTCATACATTATCAAAAACAATGCTTGTAACTCCTGCAAACGCATTATTTAAATTTGCATTTATCAATGCTTTTGATCCAAGTCATGCTTGTTGCGATGCCCCTGCTTTCCTAATGAATTTCAAAAACCTTACAACAGGAACAACCACTGCTTGTCCGAATTTTTCTTTTGCACCGGGCCCGATCTGTATTATTACCTCGATAATGGATTATTATGCTGCAGGAACTACGACTCTATCTTCTTCAACAAGTTCCGGAAAAGTTTACAACCCGTGGAAGATCCGTAATATTGATCTCACACCATATTTGGGAAACACAATTCAGATCGATTTTATTATTTGCGATTGTGTATATGGCGCGCACTATGGGGTTGCATATATAGATGCTGAATGCGGACCAATGCCTGTTCTTACTAATGCACCGGCGAATCAGCCAATATGCTTACCGGTGAGTGGGACTGGGACAATTAATGCAGTTCCGGGATTTGATCCTTATTTATGGAAGGGACCCGGAGGATTTAGTAGCTCTACACAATCAATAAGTGTTTCCGTTCCCGGAAATTATACTTTAACAATGGGTGATTCATGTTTCGTTACTTCTTATGTTGTAAATGTTATTGCAACACCAAACTTAACTGTAACACCTTTTTATTATTTGTGCAATGGTTCTGCGCTTCTTAATGCAAGCGGAGCCGCAACTTATACTTGGAATCCCGGAAACATAATTGGAAATTCAATTTCACCTAGTCCAACCATAACAACAAATTATACTGTAGTGGGTGCTAATAGTACTTGTACAAATTCTGCAATATCTACTGTGAGTGTTGGTGTTGCTCCGCCTTTAATCGTAACTTCTGCTTCACTTATTGGTTGTCAGGGATCTTGTTTTACATTTTCCAATTCTTCTTCTGCATTTAGTCCTTTTACTTATAATTGGGGAGATAATACAGCACTTTTGCCAATGGTTTCTTCGCATTGTTATTCGGTTGCCGGAATTTACTCTCTTACAGCATCTGCAACTTTTAGTAGTGGTTGTTCTGTTATTGGTTCAGGTATTCTAACCGTTACTGTTCTTCCTTTGCCTGTTCCTGTGATCGATATTGCCGGAGGTGTTACACAAATTATTAATGCACCTATTACATTTCATAATTTATCTTCCGGCGCAAATAGTTTTACATGGAGTTTTAATGATTCTTCATCGGTATTAAATACATCATCAATGAACGATGTCATTCATACCTATACAGCATACGGAACCTATTGTGTAAAATTAATTGCGATGGATACAATTCGGGGTTGTAAAGATTCGGTTAATAGATGTTTGAATGTTCCCTGCGTAAGTCATATCCTTATCCCGAATGCATTTTCGCCTGATGGAGACGATGTGAATGAAGTGTTTAAATTTGACAATGAATGTATAAAATCTCTAAACTGTGTGATATATGATCGGTGGGGTTTGCAAATTTATGAGTGGGATAAAGTAAATGGCGGGTGGGATGGTCATACAATTGCGGGTATCGCTGTAACAGAAGGAGTTTATTTTTTTATTCTAAATTATATTGATTCAGAAGATCAGGAAATTAAAAAAACCGGATGTATTAGTGTGTTCCGGTAGGTGATTATTTTTGCACGAGGTAAGATTGTTGTAAAATCTAACATTTTCTTCATTACTGCCAATCTTTTATAAGATTAGGCCTACATACAAAATTGATTAGAGAATGCTAATCATCTATTATCCTTTATGTGAAAACCCGTAATCGTAACCAATAGAAATTGTACCAAGCGAATTATCTTTAAATTTTTTAGCTACGACTTTTTATTTGGTTGGGTGTATTTTTTTAATTGATGAGCTAAATTTGATTTTATAAAATCCTTGTTAACCCTCTATGGTCGACCTATTAACCAAACTAAATTTTTTATTCATTTGTAGGTGTTTCAATAATTTCTTGAAAAGAATTAGGCTTATATTTCATAAATCAAAAAAGGCTAAAACATGCCTGCTTTAGCCTTATTCATAACAAAATAAAAATGAATCTTATGGTAGAAACCCACCCGGGTAGTTTTGCATTTTCGGCTTAGGTGATACGGTTTGTTGGTTAGGCGGGTATGCGATTAAATCGTTGTCACCCCCTACACCATAGTGTCAATTCCTAATACTACTTATGCCTGATTCATTTAAACTTTATTATGTATATTTTAAATAACGTCTTTGTTATAAAATATTACTTCACTCTTTAAAATTTAATTCGTTCGTATTCCGTTTTGACAGCTGTGAGAATTTTGAAATTAAACAAGTTTATTATTCTCTGCAATTTTCATCAAACCTGAAACCGTGTTTGCAATTTTTTTACATGTAAAGATAGCTTCTAGGAAATCTACAAAATTGCGGTCGTTGGTTATGACAAAGCGCGGTTTATCGGTTATGGGCCCATCTGATATTTCCTTGTAAATTTCCTCATCAACAATCACCTCAATTTTTTCAAGATCGGCATCATATCCGAATACAAACAATTCAAATCGGTAACCATTAACATAATCACTGTATAAACATAAGCGATATTGAAAAAAACCTTTCAGGCCGGAGTATTTCCTAAATATTGGTTTTTTTATTTCCATAAGGCATAATCCGGCTAATCCATTAGCAGTTAATGAAAATGCCTTCATTACTTTTTCAATGATCTTATTGGGATATTCTTTATCTGATTCTG
The DNA here is from genome assembly GCA_043745425.1 of Sphingobacteriaceae bacterium. Lineage (GTDB taxonomy): Bacteria > Bacteroidota > Bacteroidia > B-17B0 > Aurantibacillaceae > JAHEYG01. Next base: position 3,944 of record JAYTSW010000340.1, read on the forward strand.
AAACATTTTTCCAATCCATAATTCAATGTATTTATTTATTTTTTCGTGTTACTTTATAAATCGGCGCCCCCATTCCTGAACCAACTCTCACGATAAGATTTTTCTTACATGCCCTGCTTAATAAACTACTCACGTTATTCGCAGGATCTTGCCATATCTGTTTATAGAAGGGCTCCAATTCTAAAATCTCCTGCATAACTTGTAAACTGGTCAAAGCCTGCGCATTTCGTTTTAATATAAAAATTACTTTTCGGATAGCCGGCCAATCCTGCTGATATCCCACATAGCTTGGACGATCATATTTTTCAGGTTCATGAGCCTTAAGACGGATTTTAAGCCCCATTATCTCTTCCTTAAGTTCTGAACTTTGTTTTTCAAGAAATGTAATTCTCTCATCGCGTCCTAAGGTAATCCCTACCAATCTGGAATGTTCCATTTTAAAATAGAAAATTTGCTTTCCATCACTATATTTCTCTCTGAATTCTCCATTTCGATCCTTCATTTCCCCATTTTCTTCTGTTTCATCTTCCATAACAAATATTTTTTTGATACTATTAATATTAAATTCCGTTTACGTATTTTAAATTTAGTTTCGCATAATGGTGATGCTTCTCTGACAAGAATACACACGACTCTGAGAGGTTCTTATTTAACTCTGATATCCGATGACTTGAAAATGAGAGGTAATGACACATCTCTGAGAAGCGATGAGACCTTTCTGACATCTGATGATATAGCTCTGACACCGGGTGAGACTGCGGTGAGAATGGAGTGACAATATAATGATAATGGTTTTTCATTGCTGTAACATGTATAGTTTACTTCAACAATTTAATTAGGCCCAATACCTGTTTGAGGCTTTCCTTATTCATATTTTGAAGCATTGGCAGTAATTCTTTTACATCACTAAGGTTTGTTTGGGCATCCTCAACCATGATCTCATA
>JAYTSW010000341.1:0-18611 GCA_043745425.1 Sphingobacteriaceae bacterium
GAACAAGCGCATTAAACCCGGACTTGACGATAAAATTTTAACGGCATGGAATGCGTTAATGTGCAAAGCTTACGGAGAAGCCTTTTTGACTTTCAAAAATAACCATTACAAAGTTATTGCTCTTAAAAATGCAGAATTTCTGAGACAAAAAATGATTAAGTCTGATTTTTCGATGTTCCGAAATTATAAAAACGGGAAAGCTAAGATAAATGCATTTTTAGATGATTATGCATTTACTATTGATGCCTTTATTCAAACTTATATTATTTCTCAGGATGAAAACTGGCTTAATCTCAGTAAAGATTTATGCGAATACACACTGAAAAGTTTTTACAATTCAAAAAGCGGTTTGTTTTATTACACCGATTTATCAAACCAACTTATTTTACGAAGTACAGAAACCAGCGATAATGTAATTCCTGCCTCGAACTCACAAATGGCACATAATTTATTTTATCTTGGAAAATATTTCAGCAATAATGATTATGAAGAGAAATCTGTTAAAATGCTGAACCGTTTTACTGAGGAAATAGCGAGTTATGGCTCGGGATATAGCAATTGGGCCTCTTTATACAGCGATTTACTGAACAATTACTACGAGGTTTGCATTGTTGGTAAAGATGTTAATGAAAAAATTCTGGAGTTGTATAATCATTATGTTCCAAATGCGATTTTTGTAGTAAGCGCTTCAGGCTCGAAACTCGATATTTTAAAGCAACGCTTTGCAGAGGGAAAAACCCTTATTTACGTTTGTAAAAACAAAGCTTGTTTATTGCCGGTTTCAGAGGTAAAAGAAGCACTAACACTACTTGAAGAATCAGCTTAGTATATTCTTATTTTTACTGTGCTTTACTAGTATTGGACAAACCTTAAAGCCTTCAGCGCAATCTGCCTTTGAGCCTTTATTGGACTTTAACACCCCTTTCATCAAACAACAAAAAATCAAATCCATCACCTTCGATATCATCGATAAAAAGGATTTTGAGGCGCCTATAGATAGAAACCTGATCCATTTTTACGAGTTTGATACCAGTGGTTTGTTAAAGCGTTTTTATTATACCAATATCATTAAAACCATCGAAAAAGAATATCGCTCACAACCTGTTTACAGAAAAAGGCGTTTGATAAGCAACGGCTCGGTTTATTTTAAAAACGAATACGTTTATGATACTATTTCTACTACTTATCTCTACAAAAACAATAATCTGATTTTAAAGCGATACAACGATGGTTCGTATTACGAAAGCAGATATTATAATTACGATGCAAAAAACCGTGTAACCAAAGAGCGCCGATTGAAAGAAACCAATTTAAGCAGCGACAAGAGTAATTTTATTTTAGGAAATCAAACCATCATCAGTGAAGATAGTTTTCAGTATCTGGATATTACACCGAGGCAATTCAAACAAATTTGCTTAAACAGCGAGAACAGGCCGTACAAAGAAATAATTTTTAACAGTGATTCTTCAGGAAACATAATTTCAAAAAATGAAAGCTACACCGTGACGTGGATCATACAAAACACTACTTATACTTACGAAAAAAATAAATTAACCGCTGTCACCTTTAAAGGAAACGCAAATGGCGATGTGATTTTAAAAACAACTTATGAAAGGGATGATATGGATTGCATCTATACCGAAAAACAATACAAAAATGATGTAGAGCTAAAAGAGCTAAGTTACATTACCGACAAAACCAATCGACGCTTAAATTCATTTATTGTGCGCGACCCAGTAAAGAAAAACATGCGCATCGTAAAATTACTCTACGTAACGGATTCTTTACTCGTCTCTGAAAAACGCTAACTTATGCATATCTATTATCTGAATATTGCGATAATAGAAATTTAAAACATCCGTGTACTTATATCCTAATTTAGTCATATGCATAGCGCCTTCTTGTGACATGCCTAAACTATGTCCATAACCTTTTCCTTCAAACACAACTGAATCCCCATCGCGATAAATATTAAAGTAAGTGGATTTCAATTGCAAATCCTGACGAACATTTTTAAGCGGCACTTTTACATTACTCGCTTCCAAATAAACTTTTCTTGTGTCTTGTTTAAAGTTTAAAGCTGTTTCTTTTGCGCTGGCTTCATCAATCGGGTATTTATGTTTTAATTTTAAATAGCTTAACCAATCATCAATCGCCATTCTTCTTTCCCATTTGTAATTTGGCATACGCAAACTAAAAGTATCGTTTACACTTTTTAAATACGACGTACGCGTGCCCCACACGTCTTCTGAGTTTGCTGTTTGTCCGCCGCTGTTACTATGAAAAGCTGCTACAATTAAATTTAAATTTTCATCCACCACCACTTTTCCTTTTGTCTCCAATACCATTTCAGTAATACCTTCGAAGCGAGGTTTGCCGTAATACGCTTGGCAATGCACCTGATCGCATAATGAAAAACCTTCTGTCAAATGTTTGTTGATATGCGCTAAAGCAAAGGTTCGTGCTAAGATTGCTTGAACTTTATAAAACTCGGGTGTTGATTTTGTTCCTGACTCTGCTTCTACAACTCCGGCAATATAGTTATCGAGCTTAACTTCGTTCAGCAGTTTTAAATTTCCAGCTTCTGTACTTATAATATAATTATCAGGATAAATACGTTGTTTGCGGTCGGGGCTAATTAATTTTGCTTTCAGTTCACCACCGGTTGCTTCATCCACTATGCGAACTGTTTTATAACGACCATAAACAGTTTCAAAAGACTTTACCTCAACGCTATCGTTAACAGCAGTTAATTTTAACATGGTAGTTGTATTGTTTTTCAGAATTGATTTTTCGTCGCCAATAATTGAATAAGTAGATTTCTCAACTGAAAAAGTTACGGACTCAATTTTTAAATGCGCAAACGTTTTTATGTAAACGATTTCCTGACTAAGCGCAAAAGCACTTATGAAACAGAGAACAAGAAGGATTAATTTTTTCATGACTTAATTGTTAAATGTTCGCACATAGCCGTGGCAATTCTTTTTGAAGCTCCTACTCCACCCAATTTTGTTTTTAATTCTTTATAATCATTAATAATTTTTGTCCGATGGGCGTTATTGTTCAATAATTCATTCAGCTCATTCGAAATATTTTCAACTGTCATATCCTGTTGAATTAATTCTTTCACAATTTCGCGATTCATAATTAAATTCACCAACGAAATATATTTCAATTCTTTATTTACTACTTGTCTTGCAATCCATAACGACAAAGCACCCGCACGATAACACACCACTTCAGGTAACTCGAAAAGTGCTGCTTCAAGGGTAGAAGTTCCAGATTTAATTACTCCGGCTTTTGCATACTGCATTAATTCATACGTTTGATCGTACACCACTTTAAATCCTTTATCTGTTGCTTTTACATACATCTCTTTCGGAATGTTACTCGTTCCTCCAATTACAAATTCGTAATCTTTAAAGCGATCTTTAAATTGTAACATAATATCGAACATGCGTTCTAATTCTTGTTTACGACTGCCGGGTAAAACAGCAATAAGATGTTTTTCGGAAAGCTTATTCTGTTTCACAAATTCTTCTTTGCTCAATAATGTTTTTTTACGCTCTTCGATGGCATCCAATAGAGGGTGTCCAACAAACTGCGCATCACAATTATGCTTTTTATAAAATGGAGCTTCAAATGGAAGGATGACAAACATTTCATCCACGTATTTTTTTATAATTTCAATTCTGCCTTCTTTCCAGGCCCAAACGGTTGGTGAGATATAATAGAATACTTTAAAACCATTTTCTTTAGCCCATCTTGCCATTCGCAAATTAAAACCGGGATAATCAACAAGAATTACAACATCAGGTTTGTAATCGAGAATATCTTTTTTTACAATTTTAAAATTCGTTTTAATTTTTCCTAAATTTTTTGCTACATCCACAAATCCCATAAAGGCCATTTTTTCAATATGAATAGTGGGTTTACGGTTCGCCACTTTATCCATTAAATCACCTCCCAAAAATTTATACTCCGCGTTTTTATCCAATAGATTCAACTCCTTCATAAAGTTGGAAGCATGTAAATCGCCCGAGGGCTCACCGGCTATAATGTAGTATTTCAATTTCTTAAAGTGCGTGTTCGTGAAAATACATGACATAAAAAACCAAACCAACATAAATTAGAACGCTGGCTATAATTCCTTTTGAAGCTTTGTTCATGTGTTTGTTTAACATTAAATAAAATATAAGCAAATTAGCGAGTGCGCAAATTTTAATGGTATTGCTTAACATTTGCCCGAATATTAAATATTTAACAAACCGCATAGGGAAACTCATATAGCTATGCAGGAATAACCAATAACAGAAAAAACAAAACATAGGAAATAAAATTCCTATCGCAAGTCCTTTCCAAAAACTATCTAATTTTTCTGTCCAACTCATTGTAATAATTTTTTTAAGTGTTCCATATTGTTGTAGGCTGTTAAATCACATTGTGTAGGAACAACAGAAATATATCCATTGGCCAATGCCCATTCATCCGTATCGGTTGATTCAGGTTCAAAATTCACAAACTTTCCGGTTAACCAATAATAAGCTCTTCCGTATGGGTCGTGACGTTCTTCAAATTCTTCTACCCAATTTGCTTTGGCTTGTCTGCAAACTTTTATGCCTTTCAATTCATCTGATTTTAATTTTGGAATATTTACATTCAAGCAAACGCCTTCTGGTAATTTATGTTTTAAAGATTCGGAAATAATTTTTTCAATTTCTTTTTTCGCTTGTGCAAAATCTGCATCGATGCTATAATCACAAAGTGAAAATCCAATAGCTGGCGTGCTCTCTAATGCGCCTTCAATGGCGGCCGACATAGTTCCGGAATAAATTACATTGATAGAACTGTTGCTGCCATGATTGATTCCTGATAAAACTAAATCTGCTTTACGGGGCAAAATTTTATTCACGGCCATCTTCACACAATCAACTGGCGTACCGCTGCAACTGTATTCAATTAACACATTGTGGTGATTAGTTTTATTTATTCGGATAGTTGAATTAATAGTGATGGCGTGACCCATTCCGGATTGTGGTTTATCGGGGGCGATAACGGCTACATCACCAAATTGTTTTGCAATGGAAACTAAAAATAAAATTCCCGGTGCACTTATTCCGTCGTCGTTCGTTACAAATATTAATGGCTTTTGCATAAACTATAAAGCTAAGTTGTATACTGCTTTGTACAGAGAAGAACTAATTTAATTACTAATAACGCTTTGTTAATTTATGTTAGTAAAGCATAGCAAAATGCCAAGTTTAACCAAGTTTGACAACAGCGAATTCAATTTGCATGTAACTTTGTACCAAAATAGCAATAGAATACAAATTGCTATTACAGATAAAAAAAACAAAAATATGTTGGATCCAATGTTATTGCTAATAGGCATAGTGTTTATGCTTATCGGCTTTGTGGTAAGTTCAAGATTAAAATCAAAATTTGCCAACTACTCGCAAGAGCGATTGTCGAGCGGTTTAAGCGGAAAAGAAATTGCAGAAAAAATGTTGCGCGACTCTGCCATTTACGATGTAAAAGTTGTTTCGGTAGAAGGACAATTAACGGATCATTATAATCCAGCAACAAAAACTGTAAATTTAAGTAACGATGTTTATCATGGAAGACACGTTGCTGCCGCGGCTGTTTCCGCTCACGAATGTGGTCACGCCGTGCAACATGCAACAGCTTATATGTGGCTGAGCATGAGAAGTAAATTGGTGCCAGCCGTACAAATTAGTTCTTCGGCAATGAACTTTCTATCAATAGGAATGTTGTTTTTAGGAGGCTTTATGCCAAGTATGGGTAATACTTTATTATTGGTTTTTATTGTGCTTCAAAGTATAATCACTTTGTTTAGTTTAATCACTTTACCCGTCGAAGTGGATGCCAGTCAGAGAGCTTTAATGTGGTTAAACAGTTCAGGAATCACCCATAATCAAGAGCATGAAGATGCGAAAGACGCTTTGAAATGGGCCGCTTATACATACTTTGTTGGGGCACTTGCCTCGATTACAACTCTTATCTTTTTCATCATGAAATACATGGGAAATAGCCGCGATTAATTACATTTTGAAAACTTATAAAGCCATTCTTTTTTAGGGTGGCTTTTTTATTATATTTGTTCTTAATTAATATCATTTTTATGAAGAAAATAGTTAAAACTTCTGATGCTCCTGCTCCAATTGGCCCTTACAATCAAGCAGTTATAGTTGGAGATTCGGTTTATATTTCGGGTACAATTGCCATGGATTTACAATCGAAACAGCTCATAAAAACCAATGTTAAAGAGGAAACAAAGATTGTGATGGATTACATTGGCGCTATATTGAAGGCTGCAGGTATCGATTTTAACAATGTTGTAAAAAGCACCATTTTCCTCAACGATATAAACAACTTTGTGCATGTAAATGAGGTGTATAGTTCATATTTCAAAAATGACTACCCTGCAAGAGCAACTATTCAAGCCCAAAGACTCCCAAAAGACGCAAATGTGGAGATTAGCATGGAGGCCAAAATCTTTTAATTAGGGTTTTTAGCCGACCAACTCAAAAAATTTGCAGATTGAAAAAATTTTTATATTTTTACTAAAGATATCAACATTTTTAGTTATGAATATTTTTGTAAGCAACATCAGTTTTAAAGTTAGAGAACAATCGTTAAAAGAATTGTTTGAACAGTACGGAGAAGTTTCTAACGTTCGTATCATTAAAGATAAAGAAACCCGTAGAAGTAAAGGATATGGTTTTGTTGAAATGCCTAACGATGCAGAAGGAAATGCAGCTATTAATGGTTTAAACGGTACTAACCATCAGGAAAGAACAATTGTAGTTGCTGAAGCAAAAGGTAAAAAGGAAGAAACATCTACACCTTCAACCGAAGAGAATAATTAATCCTATTATAATTTTATAAGCAATAAAAAAGCCGAAACTATCGTTTCGGCTTTTTTATTGACCTACTACTAAACCTATTTGCTCACAAATTTAGCTAGATGTAATACGAGCGTTTATCTTAAATTTTAGCTTATTTATCTAAATATTAGATAATAGCTATTAATTTGAAGATAAAGCGTTTGTAATATTTACTATCTTCACTACTTTGTCTTTACTCTTATCGGATTGTGATTTTACTTCTATTCTTGTAAAGAGAAAGTAGCAGTAAATATATCTCAACGCCATATTGACTAAGGACTTCGTAAAACGAAACCCTCAATGAAAAAAAAGTTCAGATTTTTAACCGTATCGGCTTTCTTATTTGTTACTGCAACTATTTTTAGTCAAACCACAAAAACTGCAATTGCTAATGGAAATTGGGATGTTGCAACGCTATGGAGCCCTGCCGGCGTTCCAACAGCAACAGATAATGTTGTCGTTCCAAACGGAAGAAATGTCAGAATCAGAAATGCAAATGCAGCTTGTAACTCTTTAACAGTTGGCGCTGGAACAGCAGCCACTTTACAATTCAGAGGAAATATTGCTAGGGTTTTGACGGTAAATAATAGTATAACTATTAACGCAAATGCTTCTCTAGACGTAAGGTTAACTTCCAACACAACACACTCTTTAATTATTGGCGGTAACATCATTAACAATGGCAAACTTGATTTCGCTGTTGATGCCAATAGTTTTTGTAATACTACATTTTCAAAAAATGGAAATCAAACCGTAAGCGGAACCGGCACATCAACCAGATTTAATCAGATTAATGTTAACATGGGCACTTCGATTGCTAACACAGTTGATATTACAGCTTCTAACTTAGCTGCAGCCAACGGTTTTTTAACTTTAAACAACGGAACATTTAAATTATCAAGTCCATTAACTGCAGCGTGCTTCAGTGTTGCATCCACAATTCCAACTACGGGAGGACTTTTTTTAAATTCAGCAACGGCAGTAATTAGCGCAAGCGCAAACGTAACCTGCAATGGGAATATTACTTTAGCAGCGGGAACTTTGAACATTGGAAACGCAAACGATGAAGATTTAATTTCGAACGCCGGAACAGTTAATGTATCAGGAGGAATTCTAAACATTGCCGGAAAATATAATACTACTGGAGCAGCAAGTACATTTAGCATTGGTGGCGGTACAATTAATATTCCAGTTAATGGCTCAACAAATACCGTAAATGCTCCTTTTAACATGACAATTGCCGGCTCAACATTTAACATGAGTGGTGGAATAATAAATATTATTAGAGAAGGCGGAACGGGTGCACAAGATTTAGGTTTTACAAATACAGGTGGAACTCTTGGAACTGTAACAGGCGGCAGCTTACAAATCGGAACCGCCGCAACGCCTGCTGCTCAAATAATGAAAATTAATTCCGTTAATTCTATTGGCAATTTAAATATCGGAAGTGCTAATGCAACCGCATCTTTAATAACAAACTCTTTAGTTGTAGCAAAAAACGTTTTAATATCGAGTGGTACACTTAATGCAAATAATTTAAATATAACACTAGGCGGCAATTGGACTAATAACGGAGGTACATTTACCTCGGGAACAGGAACAACAACTTTCTCATCTACAACCGCACAATCTATTTTTAAATCAGGCGGTGAAACATTTAACAACATCACTTTTACCGGCGCAGGTGTAAAATCATTTGCAAGTGCTGTAACAGCTAATTCAAATGTTGTTATTAATTCAGGCGCAAGTGTTGATGTAAGCACAAGTAACTTTCAATTAACCATTAAGAAAAATTTTACAAACAGTGGCACCATAAATACTCAAAATGGAACCATTTTATTTAATGGTGCCTCCGCACAAACCATTGGTGGAACAACTGTAACCGATTTCTTTAATCTCACTATCACTAATACAGCAGGCGGCGTTTCTTTATTAAGTCCTCAACGACTGATTAACACTTTAACTTTAAGCGGTGGCGTATTCAGTTTGGCAGGACAAGCATTCACCATGCTCTCAACTGCAGCTAATACTGCACGCATTGCACAAATTACAGGTACAGGTGATATTTCTGGTAACGTAACTGTACAACGGTTTGCGCCTGGTGGCTCAACAGGATGGGCTTTAATAGGCACACCTATCTCCAGCGCATTAACACTAAATGATTGGGATGATAATATTTTTATAAGTTGTCCTACTTGTCCCGACGGAAGTGCCAGCGGATTTTTATCCATTTATACTTACGACGAAACTTTACCTGGTTTGAATGACGATCCTGCTTCTTATATTCCGCTTAGTACTATCAATGATCCTATTATACCAAACAAAGGTTATTGGGTTTATTTAGGAACAGGTTCAGTTTCTACAACAAACATCACTTTAGATGTAGTAGGTTCGGTTAGAAAATTCGCTAACACAATCCCCCTTTCTAAAACCAGCAACAGTTCTGTATCGGAAGACGGATGGAATTTAATTCATAATCCATACCCATCTGCAATCAGTTGGACTGCCTTAAGAAATGCGAATGCGAATGTTGACAATGCCATTTACGTTTTCAATGCGGACTTAAATGGAGGCGCAGGAGCACATGCAACTTTTATTAATAATGTAAGTAGTCCTGCTGTTGGCTCGGGCGGCATAGGCGATAATATTCCAATGTGTCAAGGATTTTATGTTCACGCCACTGCAGCAACAAATTTAACTGCACAGGAGTCTAATAAGGTTGCAGGTAATCCTACTTTCTTAAAATTACAAACACCGGTTGCTTCTACAAGCAGCATTCCCTTAATGCGTTTAACTTTAAAAAACGGCGTGTACGAAGATGAATCAGTTTTATATTATCAAAATGGTGCAACGGATTTTTTTGACAGTGATTATGATGCTTATAAAATGAGTGGACAAGATCCATTAGCTCCAACCATTGCCTTAGAAAAAATAGTTAAGTTTCAAGTGAATGGAATTAATCCCGTAAGCGGAAATTTCTCTATGCCTTTAAAAACATTAACAGGCTATTCAGGAACTTACACAATTTCTGCAATTAACATCAGTTCATTTCCTGCTGGTGCTTGTATAAATTTGTATGATAAATTTACAGGCACAACTACCAATTTAAAAACTTCTGATTATGTTTTCACTTTGGCGGATACAACAACTGTAGCACGTTTCGATGTAAATATTTCTTCTAATCCACTTAACATTAATAGCACAACCATTCAACCCAATTGCGCACAACCATCCTCAGGAGAAATTACTGCAATTGGTATTAGTGCTGGACCATGGAATTACACTTGGAGAGATGCAATAGGTACAATCCTTAAAACAAGTTTGGGAAAAGCAACAGCTGATACATTAAATAATTTAACGGGCAGTACTTATTCTGTCGAAGTAAGCACTGTTGGCGCTTGTGATAATAACAATACTACTTTTGTATTGAATCCGATTGTAGTTCCGATTGCAGCATTTACGAGTCAGGATACAACAGATTTAAGCCTTGGCGCTTTGGTAAACTTTAACAACGCTTCAGTTAATTCAGCTTCTGATTTCTGGGACTTCGGAGACGCTATAGGTTTCTCAACTAGCACGTCACCTAATTACAATTATCTTTCTACTGGAACTTTTGTTGCAACATTAGTCAGCACAAGCAGTACCGGTTGTACTGACACAACAACAAAAACAATTGTTGTTATAAATTCTATTTCTACGGGTATTACTTCAGTTAATAATTCGTCTGTTTTATTAGTTAAGACTTTAAGCGAAAACGAATATTTGCTTGAACAAAAATTAAATTCTGAAACCAATCTTAATTTTAAATTAATGGATTCTAATGGACGTTTAGTTATTAATTATGGTGATTCTAAATCTGAAAAAATAAACCTTACTGTTAATCTTAAAAATTACAGTCAGGGGATTTATTTCCTTATCATAACAGCCAATAATGAGCCTGTTACTATTAAGTTACCTGTGAAATAGGCAATTACGATATAAACAAGGTTCAATTTTATAGGGGATAATAGCTGATTTTATTCTAAATTAGCTTCCCCCTTGATACCAAAAGATACCATAGATAAAATTATTGATGCCGCCCGTATTGAGGACGTGGTTGGTGATTTTATTACACTTAAAAAACGTGGCGCTAATTTTTTAGGTCTTTGTCCTTTTCACGGTGAAAAAACACCTTCGTTTACTGTTTCTCCTGCTAAAGGTATTTACAAATGTTTTGGTTGTGGTAAAGCTGGCACTTCCGTGAATTTTATTATGGATAGTCAACAGCTCAGTTATCCTGAAGCATTAAGATGGCTTGCCAAAAAATATTCAATCGAAATTGTTGAACGCGAAATTAGTCCAGAAGAACGCGCGGCCCAAACCGAAAAAGAAAGTTTATACATCGTGATGCAATACGCTCAGCGTTATTTTACCGATAACATGAACAACAGCGACATGGGTCGATCTATTGGTTTAGGTTATTTTGTAGAGCGTGGTTTTCGTCCGGATATTATTCAGAAATTTCAATTAGGTTATAGTTCAGAAGATAAATATGCCTTAAGCAGAGAAGCTGTAAAAAATTCTTACAAACCTGAGTATTTAGTAAAAACAGGCTTAAGCATTTTAAGCAATCAGCATGTTGAAGGAACGCCTATAACTGAAAAAGATATTTTCGATCGTTATCAGAACCGTGTTATGTTTCCGATTCATGATGTTGGTGGAAGAGTTATTGGTTTTGGCGGAAGGATTTTAGGTAGCGATAAAAAGATGGCGAAGTACATCAACTCGCCGCAAACTGATATTTACGATAAGAGTAAAGTTTTATACGGACTATGGTTCGCTAAAAAAGCAATTCAAGAAAAAGATAATGTTTTTTTGGTGGAAGGTTACACCGATGTTATTTCGATGCACCAATCAGGCATTGAGAATGTAGTAGCTTCTTCGGGAACTTCTTTGACTGTTGAACAGATAAAAGCAATTCACCGTTTCACAAATAACATTACTGTATTATTTGATGGCGACAGCGCTGGCGAAAAAGCCAGCATACGTGCTATTGATTTATTATTGGAAGAAGGCATGAACGTAAAAGTTCTGATGTTCCCTGATAATGATGACCCGGATTCATTCAGCAAAAAAGTTACAGCCGAACAATTTCAGGAATACATTAACAACAACCGACAAGATTTTTTAGCTTACAAAACACGTGCTTTATTTAACGAGACCAAGAACGACCCGATTCGTAAAGCGACTGTTATAAAAGATATTGTACAAAGTATTTCATTAATTCCAGATGCAATTATTCGTTCTGTTTACATTAAAGAATGTGCTTCCATTATGGAAATGGCAGAAAACATTCTGCAACAGGAAGTAAATAAATTAAGAAGAAAAGCTAATAAATCCGATCAGCGACAAGACACTACAAATACCGAAGGACCAGTTACAGAAACTTTTGTTGAGGAAGAAGAAAAACAAGAACAGTTAATTGTTTCTGAGAGTGAAGAAAAAGAAATATTACGCCAAATTTTACTTTATGGAAATGTAATTATTAGTGTTGAAGCTGAAACCGAAGCAGAAGAAGCGCACGAATTTGATTTAACCATTGCTGAATACGTATTGTTTGAATTAATGCGTGACGATATTTCTTTCCTCAACCCTATTCATCAAATGATTTTAGATGAATACACCCATCAATTACAGAACGGAACTTTACCTGAATTCAACTATTTTAAAAATCATTTAAATCCTGCTATCTCAACATTTGCGATTGATATGGCATCTGCTACTTCTGAATTAAGTCATAAGTGGTTATCCTTTGGGGTTATTGTAGAAAAAGAAATTCATAATCTTAAAAAAGCTGTTACACATACAATCTATAGCTTAAAAGAAAAACGCCTCGGCCAAATGTTGAAAGAAAAACAAGACCTCCTTAAAACAGCCCCCGAAGAAGAACATGAAGCTATCCTCCGCGACATACTTCACTTAAATAAAGTAAAATTAAACGTGAACAAGTTGTTGGGAAGGATTGTGGTCAAATAAAAAATGAGTAAAGAAGATGTTCGGGCATCCTTAAAAGCCCAAATCGAAGATATAAAGAAAGCGAGTAATATAAGTAGCTTGATATTATCTACATGCATGATTGACGCCCTTGCTGGTTTTTATAATGGGTATATTGGTCAGCCTAAAAAGAACAAAAAATTCTTTCTTAATTTTTCTAAAAAGTATTTTCCGAGCTATGATGCTGAAAAATTATATACATTAAGATGTGATGTTGTTCATAGCTTTAGCAATTCATTGTCATACTTATTAGTTGCCAGCGAAAATTTCACACAGGCCTTTCCTAACATTAAGGATATTTTAGGGTCGGAAATATTTAATATTAATAAACTAAAAACAGATCTTGAGTTGGCATTTGAAAATTATTTCAGAGATCTTGAGTTTAATCCAATTTTATTGGCAAATTTTAATAAAAGATTGGGGCACTTAGGGATTTTAAAACGGGCCGTAATTCCAACGGTAACAGATTTAACTGGTAAAGTTATTTCAAAATATGAAGACCTTCCTGAATTATTACCAGGCCTTAAAATCGCCATGTACACCCCGACTGATTCAAATAAATAAAAAAGGAGCTCAGTTTGAGCTCCTTTTTTATTACCGTAAGAATTTTCTAGAATTCAAAACTTATCTGCCCTTCTCCACCTAACAAATCTTTCGATTTCATTTTTTCCATTGCTCTTCTGTGTAATTCCATTGGAGAAAGTCCGCTATCGTCGTCCTTTCCTAAGAACTTTTTTTAGCGCCTTCTATTCTCAGGAAAGTCCATTTATAGAAAAATGCTACGTTTTATAGCCATCTTTTTGGGTTAATTACTTTATATTTACTTTACTATTCGTATGGATAATACTAGCTCAAATGACATAATTTTTTATTCCTCCGCTAAGGGCGATGTTAAGATTGATGTTCATTTTGAAGATGAAACATTTTGGCTAAGTCAAAAACGAATGGCTGAATTGTTTGGCGTTGAAAGCAATACCGTTACATACCACTTAAAAGAAATATACCAAAGTGGTGAATTAGAGCAAGTTTCAACTACTCGAAAAATTCGAGTAGTTCAAAAAGAAGGCGGCCGCTCTGTTTCACGAGATGTCGATTTTTATAACCTTGATACCATAATAGCAGTTGGTTATCGCGTAAATAGTTTTCAGGCAACACAATTTCGAATTTGGGCCACCAAAACACTTAAAGAATTTATTATTAAAGGTTTTGTTTTAGATGACGAGCGTTTGAAACAAGGTCAACGTTTTGGAAAGGATTATTTTAACGAATTACTTGAACGTGTTCGGGAAATCCGAACAAGTGAAAGGCGTTTTTACTTAAAAATCACTGACATTTACGAGCAATGTAGCATTGATTACAATAATGATGCAGAAATAACACAAACTTTTTTTAAAACCGTTCAAAATAAACTTCATTGGGCAATAACAGGTAAAACTGCTGCTCAAATTATTTCAGAACGGGTAGATGTAAAAAAACCAAATATGGGTCTTCAAACCTGGAAAAACGCACCCAAAGGAAAAATACTAAAATCTGATGTAAGCATAGCAAAAAATTATCTTATTGAAAAAGAAATAAAAGAGCTTGAAAGAATAGTAAGTATGTATCTCGATTATGCCGAAAATCAAGCTGCTAGACAAATACCAATGAAAATGAAAGATTGGATAATAAAACTTGATGCCTTTCTTAAATTTAATGAATATGATATATTGGCCGATGCCGGTAAAATTCGACATTCCGTTGCAATTGAATTAGCAGAAAAAGAATTTATTAAATATAGAGTTATTCAAGATGAAAAATTCAGCAGTGATTTTGAAAATAAAATAAAAGGAATCACAGATAAAAAGAAATCAAAATAAAAACCCCGACTAAATAGCCGGGGTTTATTTTCTATGTCATTCTGAGCTTGACGAAGGATTAAAACTCAAAACTTATCTGTCCTTCTCCGCCGAGCAAATCTTTCGATTTCATTTTTTCCATTGCTCTTCTGTGTAGTTCCATTGGAGAAAGTCCGCTATCGTCGTCCTTTCCTAAGAACTTTTTTGCGTCCTTGATCTCCTTCGGCTCAAGCAGAGTTATGTCTTTTACTTTAAATGAAGATAATTTTTTGCCTTTCGCTTTCATATTAGTCGGCGGTGCAAATTCAACAAGGTTGAGTTTCTCAGCTTTTATATCCTTACCTTTCTCTTTATAGAAAGTTACTTCTACTGAAGGATTCACTTGTCCTGTAATTAATTCTATTCTCGATTCAGCATGTTCTGTTACCAATAATGATTTAGTAGTAACATTCTCAGGTAAGAATCGTTTTGTGAAATACGATTTGCTTTCTCCGTCGTAATAAATACAAGTTAAAGTCTGACTCGGGAAATATTTTTCAATCAAAATAATATCCTCATCAAAATGATTTAACACATCGTAAGTATACAATTTATAGAAACCTTTACTAGTGATGGTCATGATTTTATCGTCGCCGATAAATTTACCCAAATACGTTCCGCGTCCTTCTTTGTTTAAACGATGAACCGTATCATCAAACCAGAATTCTTCAGCGCCAATAATAGCTACACCTTTTTTCAATAATTCCACTTTACGAACGGTGTATTTGGTTACTATATTTCCAACAGAGCCTCTTCCTTTCACTTCCAAATCCGCAAAATTTACATCAATCTCTAATTTTCTTAAACCGGAAGCCTGACGTAATAATACGCGAGCTTTTTCAGCCTCTCCATTCGGATTTACTGTAAACCAAAATACTTGCGAATCTTTTGTTCCTTTAGTTAAATCATATTCTTTATCGCGCGTTACACCAACAACGTTGAAACGTTTCATAAACGTAATTCCTTTCGGGCCATCACGATAAATCATGTTGTATGTTGTACGCTCATCATTCTTTTTAAATATAGCAACGTGAAGAACATCTTTTCCAACAAATACTTTATCTGCCACTTTGAATATTTTCATCTTGCCTTCTCCTGAAAATGCAATAATTTCATCGAGTACAGAACAATCACAAACAAATTCATCTTTCTTTAAGCCTGTTCCCACAAAACCTTCTTCACGGTTCACATATAGCTTTTCTGTTGCCATGATAACTTCAGTAGCAACAATTGTTTCTAATTGTTTTGATTCGGTTTTACGTTCGCGGCCTTCACCATATTTTTTCTTTAAATTTTTAAAGTATTCAATAGCATATTCGGTAAGATTTGCTAAATGACCTTTCACAATCGCAATTTTATTATCCAACTCCTTCATAAAATCCTCAGCTTTAATGCTATCAAAACGAGTGATACGAATCATTGGTATTTGCGTTAACTTTTGTAAATCTTCATCGCTTATGTCGCGCAATAATTTTTTCTTGTGAGGTTTAAAAGCGCCATATAAATATTCGTATAAGGTTTCTTTATTCGAATATTTTTTGAAATCGATGTACATTTCTTCCTTAATGAAGATTTTCTCCAATGAAGAAAAATGCCATTTCTCTTCCAGTTCATGTTGCTCAATTTCTAATTCGCGTTTTAATAATTCTAAAGTAGAAAATGTACTTGTTTTTAAAATCTCTCCAACACCAATAAATTTCGGCTTGTCTTCATGAATGATACACGCATTTGGAGAAATACTCATTTCACAATTGGTAAATGCGTATAAAGCATCAATGGTTTTATCTGGAGAAATACCAGGCTGCAAGTGAATTAATATTTCTACATTCTCAGCGGTATTATCTTCAACTTTCTTTACTTTAATTTTTCCTTTATCGTTTGCCGCTAAAATAGAATCAATTAACGAACCTGTCGTCGTTCCGAAAGGTATTTCAGTAATCACTAACGTTTTTGAATTCAGTTCTTTTACACGTGCGCGTATTTTAATTTTTCCGCCGCGCAATCCATCATTGTATTCGCTGAAATCGGCAATACCACCAGTAATAAAATCCGGATACAAGTGTGGCTTCTTTCCCTTTAACACCATTATAGAGGCATCTATCAACTCAAGGAAATTGTGAGGTAAAATTTTACAAGCTAAACCTACAGCAATACCCTCAACACCATGCGCTAATAATAGTGGAAACTTCACCGGTAAATTAATTGGTTCTTTATTACGACCATCGTAACTCATTCCCCAATCCGTTGTCTTCGGATTAAATAAAACTTCTAATCCAAACTTCGATAAACGCGCTTCAATGTAACGAGGTGCTGCTGCGTAATCTCCAGTTAAAATATTTCCCCAGTTTCCCTGACAATCAATTAATAAATCTTTTTGTCCTATAGCAACCAACGCATCACCAATACTTGCATCACCGTGCGGGTGATATTTCATGGTGTTACCAATTAAGTTCGCCACTTTGTTATAGCGACCATCTTCCAGTTCCCACATGCTATGTAAAATACGGCGTTGAACAGGTTTTAGTCCGTCCTCTAAAGCAGGCACTGCGCGTTCTAATATTACATAAGAGGCGTAATCAATAAACCAATTCTTAAACATACCTGATACATGAAGAACAGTATCCTTGTTTGTATGTTCATTAAATGGTTCGGCACCTGGAATAGGTGTTAGTGCTGACTCGTTCTCTTTGTTATTTTTATCTTTTTTCTTTGACATAAATCTTTTTTATTCTAGTTCTCTCGATAACTATCGGGATTATTTTACTAAATCCTCTTCTACATCTAATTCAACATGCAAATTATCTATAATAAATTCCTGACGTTCCTGCGTATTTTTACCCATGTAGTAACTTAATAATTGTTGTATTGATGCTTGTTGATCTAACAACACCGGCTCTAAGCGAATATCTTTTCCGATGAAGTGTTTAAATTCATCAGGAGAAATTTCACCTAAACCTTTAAAGCGTGTTATCTCAGGTTTCGGACCTAATTTAGCAATGGCAGAACGACGTTCTTCATCACTATAACAATAGGCTGTTTCTTTTTTATTACGAACACGGAACAAGGGCGTTTGCAAAATAAATACGTGTCCGTTCTTTACCAAATCAGGAAAAAATTGCAAGAAGAACGTTAACAACAACAAACGAATGTGCATACCATCTACATCGGCATCAGTTGCAATTACTACATTGTTGTAGCGTAAGTCATCCAAACCATCTTCAATGTTTAACGCCGCTTGCAATAAATTAAATTCTTCGTTTTCGTAAACTACTTTTTTTCCAAGTCCGAAACAATTCAAAGGCTTTCCTTTTAAACTAAATACAGCTTGTGTATTTACGTCACGAGTTTTTGTAATAGAACCACTAGCTGAATCACCCTCACAAATAAAAATTGTTGTTTCGTGAGCGCGAGGATTTTTTGCATCATCTAAGTGAACTCGACAATCACGTAATTTTTTATTGTGAAGAGAAGATTTTTTAGCACGTTCTCTCGCTAATTTTTGAATGCCTGATAATTCTTTACGTTCACGTTCGTTCGCTTGGATTTTTGCCTCAATGGCTTTTGCAACATCGGTGTTTTTATGAAGATAATTATCCAGTTGTTGTTTAATAAAATCACCAATGAAAGAACGAATAGATTGTCCGCCCGGCGCAATATCCTGAGAGCCTAATTTGGTTTTAGTTTGCGATTCAAACACTGGCTCTTGTACTCTAACAGAAACGGCAGCTACAATTGATTTACGTACATCCGTTGGGTCAAAATCTTTTTTATAAAATTCACGAATAGTTTTTTCAAC
>JAYTSW010000342.1:0-4877 GCA_043745425.1 Sphingobacteriaceae bacterium
TGAAAATAATACGCCTCATCATATCATGCAAATCTTGTAAAGGCAAATAGTTGTGTCTAGCAAAATCTTTTGGCCCAGGATACTTTTTTCCATCCGCAGCATTATATTGTCTTCCCACTTTTGAATCTTCAATAGGATGTGTTTTTTTATAATCAGAAAAAGTTAAGGGTTGTTTATAGATGGTATCATTATTCTTTCCTAGAAAATAAATGGGCGGTGTGATTTTTGCCGTATCACCCGGACAAGCACCATCGAGTCTATTCGTAATTCGAATATTTTCATAACCGAAATCCACTAGTTTTTTATGCAGATAATCACAACCCACAAATTCATAAGCTCGTGCACAAGCGGTATTATCACTCACCAATAACATTTTGCTGATGTAATTTCCAATTGAAGGGAAATCGGATTGAGAAGTAGTATCAGTATAAATTTTCTTTTGACAACAAAAAGCGCTGTCTGTTATCATAGTTGTTTCTAAGCCAATTCCTTTTTCTTGAAGTTCCTGTAATTTTAGTAATGCTACTAACGAAACAGGTAATTTCACCGTGCTCGCCGGATAAAAATAATTTTTGTTAAGATGATACTTGTATTCTTTGAAAGAGGGTTGATTCTTTGCGTCACGATTAATTTGCGTATAAACAATTTGTAATTTGTATTTATTCGGACTGCTCAATACATTGGTATAAGTGGTGAGTGTAGTTTTTAAAAGGCTATCTAAAAATGGAGAGGTTTGAGCTTGGGCAGAAAATGACAATACAATGGTGAGAAGAAAAAACCCTCTAAGCATTTGCTTTTTTATTATTGAATTTTTCACTTATCAAATAAAATATAAATCCAATTACAACAGTTCCCAAACCGTATAACGATTCTTCGGTTTTATTCTTAAAGATAAAAAATAAAATCCAACCGCTAATCAACAAAAATAAAATTGGTGTAACGGGATATAATGGTGTTTTAAAACTAGGCTGAACTTCTTTATGCTTAAAGCGAAGGATGAACACACCAAAAACTGTCAAAAATGTAAACAAGTTCAATGTAAACCCAACATAAGTAATCAATGATTCAAATGAAGAAGTCAACACCAAAATAATTGAGATTACCGATTGAAAAATTACCGCGACATAAGGCACATTGTTTTTATTGGAAGTTGAGAATACACTTAATTGTCGCATGCCCGTCCCCATCGCCTGCATTACACGCGGTCCGGCTAAAATCATTGCACTTACAGTTGAAACTAATAACAAAGCAATTACTAAACTCATAAACTGCCCCAAATCATGACCGAAAATTTTATTGGCACTTAAATAACCGACTTCCACTTGTCCTTTTAATTCAGCTACTGAAACCGAATACATAAAAATAAAATTAAGTGCTGTATAAATCATCATCACAACTAATGTTCCCCAAACTAAAGCCTTCGGTAAATTTTTTTGTGGATTTTTTATTTCTCCTGCTATGTAAGAAGCCGCGTTCCAACCACTGTATGCATAGGTAACAAACACCAATGAAATAGCAAACGCTGCTGAAGTAATTTCGTTCCAACTAGTATTGGTTGGCGAAAAAGATGTAACATGATCGGGATGATGAAATAATCCAAAGCCGACAAACATTACTATAATTACAATTTTAATTAAAGTGAAACCACGTTGAATAGCGCTTCCTAATTTTAAATTTATTGAGTGAATACAAGTAAGGATAATGATAATTGTTATTGCTAAAACTTGCGGATTTACTCCCACATGAATTTTATTCACATACAAACCTAAAGCTGTTGCTGCTGCTGCAACGGGAGCTGCAAAACCAACCGTAACAGAAACCCATCCTGATAAAAATCCAACCGATGGATGATATAATTTTGATAAATAATTATACTCGCCACCACTCTCAGGAAATGCAGAACCAATTTCACCATAGGTTAAAGCACCGCATAATGATAATACACCACCAACCACCCACAACATCATAATCGCAAAACCAGATTCGATGTTCATCACCTGAAAACCTAAACTGGTAAACACACCGGTTCCAATCATATTGGCAATTACCAACGAAATAGCTGTTGTAAAACCAATTTTTTGAATGTTCGATGAATTCATTAATCGAAGGACTGAGAAGATTTGGATGACATCTCCAACATCACCTGATATTGTTGAGGCGTTAAGTCGTTGAAGTAAAAATTAATTGGATTAACTTTTTCACCATTTTTAATTACTTCGTAATGAATATGCGGCGCTGTACTTAATCCAGTACTTCCAACATAGCCCACTAATTCTCCACGCTTAATTTGTTTTCCTGCTCTCACGGCAATTTTACTCATATGTCCGTATAATGTTTGATAACCGAAACCGTGATTAATCACAACATGGTTTCCATAACCCTGTGCATTAGCGTCAGCAGTTTCAACAACACCATCGCCTGTTGCATAAATTGGCGTGCCTTGCTCTGCTGCAAAATCCATTCCCGGATGAAACTCGGGCGTTTTGTAAATCGGATGTGTTCTCCAGCCAAAACCTCCCGGTTGTCGGCGTAAATCTTTATTATTAATTGGCATAATTGCTGGAATAGAAGAAATTAATCGCTCTTTATTCTTTGCTAATTTAACCACTTCATCAAACGATTTTGATTGAATATATAATTGCTTAGTGATTTTATCCAAACGCTCCGTTGTTGTTTTTAATAAATCTGCATTATCATAATTATCAAATACAGAATACCTATCACTGCCTCCAAAACCGGCCTGACGAATAGAATTTGGAATAGGCTCCGATTCAAAAATTACACGGTAAATATTATCATCACGATCCTGCAAATCATTTAACACAACTTGCGTTTGGTCCATCTTTTTGTGAAGTAAATTATATTGCAACTGAAGAGCTTCGATTTCACGTTTCAACATTTTTTCTTTGGGAGAATCAATAAACTTATAAGCCAATAAAACCGTACCCGTTGCAAACACTAAGCCAATGGCCAAATACGAGGTAAAACGCCAAAAACGGTCACGGAAAGTAACTTTAACTTTCTCGTAAGTAAGCAATTTGGTATTAAATCTATATTTAACTTTCGACATCTTGTTGAAAAACAGCCATTTTAGCTATGGCAAAGATAAAAAAATAAGCTAAATTTACAATCTTAAATAATGCCAAATTTATACATAATTGCAGGTCCGAACGGAGCAGGGAAAACCACTGCCTCATATACTATTTTACCGGAAACCTTGAACTGTTATGAATTTGTGAACGCTGACGAAATAGCAAGAGGCATATCACCACTTAAACCAGAAAAAGCTTCATTTGAAGCTGGAAAATTGATGCTTACGCAAGTTAAAAAACATATAGAATTGGGATTGGATTTTGCGATTGAAAAGACCCTTTCAACAAGAACTTATGCAGATTTAGTTGAAAATGCACAAAGAAAAGGATACACGGTAACACTCTTGTTTTTTTGGTTAGTTAGTTTTGAAGTTGCTAAAACGCGCGTTGCAAAACGAGTTGAAGAAGGAGGGCATAATATTCCGAATGATGTAATAGAAAGGCGTTATAAAAGAGGTTTATTTAACCTGTTTAATGTTTTCCTACCTTTGTGTAACGGATGTATGCTTATTGATAACAATTTTGAAACAAAAAGCATTGCTCAAAATCTTAATGGAAACGAAAAAATATTTGAGAAAGAAAAATTTGAATGTATAAAAACAGAAGCCAAAAAATATGAATACTAATGATTTATTTTCAGAAAAAATTATTGCCGGTATTAAAAAAGCGGTTAATAAAATGATTGCTCTAAGAGCAAAATTGGATGAAGATATTGTAATAATTGATGAAAGTGGAAAACCTTATAGGATAAAGGCGAAAGATTTCATCGCAAAAAAATAGTCCTCTACCCTTTATGGAAGCGAATAAAGTACGACAAACATTTTTAGATTTTTTCAAGAGTAAAGGACATGAAATTGTTCCATCTGCACCAATGGTGGTAAAAGGTGATCCAACCCTTATGTTTAACAATAGCGGTATGGCGCCGTTTAAAGATATTTTTTTAGGAAACGTTCCTATTAAACACTCGCGTATTGCTGATACACAAAAATGTTTACGCGTTAGCGGTAAGCATAACGATTTGGAAGAAGTTGGTGTGGATACTTATCATCACACGATGTTTGAGATGTTGGGTAACTGGAGTTTTGGTGATTATTTTAAGAAAGATGCAATTGAATGGGCTTGGGAATTATTAACTAAAGTTTATAAAATTGACCCGTATCGCTTATACGTTACCGTTTTTGAAGGCGACGAAAAAGAAGGCCTGCCAAAAGATGAAGAAGCTTTTAACGAATGGAAGAAATATGTAGCCGAAGACAGGATTTTATTGGGTAATAAAAAAGATAATTTCTGGGAAATGGGTGATATGGGTCCATGCGGACCTTGCAGTGAAATTCATTGCGACATTCGAAAAAGTGAAGATAGATTAGGAAGTCCAGGAGATGTTTTAGTAAATACAGGACATCCGCAAGTAATTGAAATTTGGAATAATGTATTCATGGAATTTGAACGCAAAGCAGATGGATCGCTTGTAAAATTACCAAAACAACATGTGGATACTGGAATGGGATTTGAACGTTTGTGCGTTGTATTACAAGGTAAACAAAGCAATTACGACACAGATGTGTTCATGCCTATCATTAACAAAATTGAAGAAATAAGCGGCTTACGCTACAAACCGGAAGATGAACAGCATCATAAAAAACAATTGATGATTAACATCGGTATGCGCGTCATTGCCGATCATATCCGCGCTATTTCATTCTCTATTTGTGATGGTCAGTTGCCAAGTAATACGGGAGCTGGTTATGTTATTCGTAGGATTTTACGTCGCGCGATTCGTTACGG
>JAYTSW010000343.1:0-4851 GCA_043745425.1 Sphingobacteriaceae bacterium
CACGCGGCATGGCTGGATCAGCCTTGCGGCCATTGTCCAATATTCCTTACTGCTGCCTCCCGTAGGAGTCTGGTCCGTGTCTCAGTACCAGTGTGGGGGTTTAACCTCTCAGTACCCCTACTGATCGTAGTCTTGGTGAGCCGTTACCTCACCAACAAACTAATCAGTCGCATGTTCATCCATCACCGCCGGAGCTTTCAAAAAAACAAAATGCTTTGTCTTCTGTTATGGAGTATTAATCCGGATTTCTCCGGGCTATCCTCCAGTGATGGGCAGATTACATACGTGTTACGCACCCGTGCGCCGGTCGTCAGCAAATATTGCTATTCCTGTTACCCCTCGACTTGCATGTATTAAGCCTGCCGCTAGCGTTCATCCTGAGCCAGGATCAAACTCTCCATTGTATAAAAGTTTGTATCCCTATCATTTAAAATAGGAATGAATTATGTCTAAACACAATCCCTCAAGGGTCAATTTAGAGTCTTTCGACTTTTCATTGCATGTGATAATTCTGCTTTCCGCATAAATTACCTGCTACATTATTTTGGCAATCAATTTCTCAATGAACGTAATATCTTAAAGCGGGACTTTCAATTTCAATTTCTCAAGACTATTAATCCTGTTTGTAATTAAAGTATCCCAGCATTTCAATCAACTTTCCCATTAATTGGGGTCGCAAAAGTATAAACTTATTTTACAACCACCAAATATTTTTTAAATATTTTAATGTTTTTTTTGATTTTCTTTTCTGCACCAATCTTTCTCTAGGGACGAACCCTCACACATCATTATTTAGTTACTCAAAAAACGGGACGGCAAAGATACATAATTTCTAAAAGGATTTGCAAATAATGTTGATAATTTTTTGATTTGAATGATTATCAGGCAGTTAAATTCCTAAAAAAATCTAAAACGTTAAATTCAAAAGCCTGGAGCTCTAAATTTTAAGTAGTTTTACCTTAATTAATGAAAAAAGTACTGATACTAACTTATTATTGGCCTCCAGGCGGAGGTGCCGGCGTACAACGGTGGCTTAAGTTTGTAAAATACCTGCAAGAATTCGGGTGGGAACCCATTGTTTACACAGCGGAAAACGGCGAAATGCCAGTAATAGATAATTCATTAGAAAAAGATATTCCTAAAGGCATTACCATTCTTAAAACAAAAATATGGGAGCCCTATAGTTTTTATAAAGCTTTTATAGGAAGAAAAAAAGACGATAAAATAAACCCCTCTTTCCTTTCAGAAAACAAAAAAATATCATTTACAGAGAAAATTTCTGTTTGGATACGCGGTAATTTTTTCATTCCCGACGCTCGTAAATATTGGATAAAGCCTTCTGTAAATTATTTAAAAGATTATCTCGAAAAAAATCCTGTTGATGTTATTATATCAAGCGGGCCACCTCACACCATTCATTTAATTGGTTTAGGATTAAAAAAACAGTTTCCCAACATAAAATGGGTGGCCGATTTCAGAGATCCATGGACGAATATTGATTTTTATGAAGAGTTAATGCTGAGTTCTTCTTCTGATACAAAGCATAAAAAATTAGAATTGGAAGTTTTAACCAATGCGGATTTTATTATAAGCGTTGGGAAAACAATGAGTGATGATTTTAAAAACATCTATACTAAACAACCAGAAAAATTTAAAGTAATTACCAATGGTTACGATGAAGATGATATTTATAAAGACGTGATAGAAAAAGATAAAAAATTCTCTATCGCACACATCGGTACATTGGTAAAAAGCCGCAACCCCGAAACACTTTGGAAAGTTTTAAAAACTCTGGTTAACGAAAATGAATCTTTCAAAAAAGATTTGGAAATAAAATTGGTTGGAAAAGTTGATTTTTTTGTAAAAGAACAAATTGAAAAGCATGGACTAAGTTCTTTCGTTAACAAAATAGATTATTTACCCCATGCCGATGTAATTAAAGAACAACAAAAGACAAAAGTTCTTTTATTACTGGTAAATCAAACCAAAAACGCGAAAAGTATTCTTACCGGTAAAATATTTGAATATCTCGCTGCTGAAGTTCCGGTTTTGGCAATTGGTCCGCCTGACGGAGATTTAGCTGATGTTTTAAACCAAACAAAAAGTGGACTAATATCTAATTTTAAAGATGAAAAACAATTAAAAGAAAATATTTTAGACATCTATAATGGTAAAGTATTTACTTTCAATAAAAATGAAATTTCTAAATACTCTCGGCGTGAATTGACAAAAGAATTATCCACATTATTGGATGAGCTTTGTAAAAAATAATAATTTTGTATAAAATTGAATTGAGATGGGAAGGATTTTTCAAACACGGAAAGCAACAATGTTTAAACGCTACGCTAAAATGGCGAAAGCGTTTACCAAATTAGGAAAAGAAATTGCAATGGCTGTAAAAGCCGGTGGACCAAATCCTGATTCCAACGCACGTTTAAGAGCAATTATACAAAATGCCAAGGCGGTAAACATGCCTAAAGTAAATATCGACGGTGCTATTAAACGCGCTTCAGAAAAAGATTCGGCAAACTACGAAGAAGTTATTTACGAAGGATACGCACCACATGGCGTTCCTGTTTTAGTGGAATGTAATACCGATAATCCTACTCGTACAGTTGCAAGCATGCGTTTATATTTTAGCAGAAACGAAGGAACATTTGGAACAACAGGCTCTGTAAGCTTTATGTTTGAACGCAAAGTTATGTTTAAAGTAGATGCTAAAGGTTTAGATAAAGATAATACAGAGTTAGATTTAATTGACTTTGGCGCTGAAGAATTAAATTGGGATGATGAAACAAACGAATTAGTTATTCAAACCGCATTTACTGATTTCGGGAAAATGCAACATGGCTTAGAAGAAAAAAAATATACACTTATAGAATCATCAAAAGTATTTATTCCAACTACCTTAAAAGAATTAACACCCGAACAAGAAGCCGATGTGAATGCTCTAATAGAAAAAATGGAAGATGATGATGATGTTGTAGCCGTTTACCATAATATTGCTTAATACTTTGGAAAAACGATGGAATATAAAAGACAACAGAACTTCACCGACTGTTAGTGAATTGCAACAACAATTAAATGTTGATGGCATTGTCGCTTCCCTATTGTTTCAACGTAATATTTCCACTTTTGAAGAAGCGAAATCTTTTTTTCGTCCTGATTTAAATGCTTTACACGATCCTTTTTTAATGAAGGATATGGATAAAGCCATTTCTCGAATAGAAAAAGCAATTTCTAACAACGAGAAAATATTAATTTTTGGAGATTATGATGTAGATGGCACAACTTCTGTTGCTACCGTTTACAGTTTCTTCAAAAAAATATATCCTAATGTTGGGTTTTATATTCCTGACCGCTATAAAGAAGGTTACGGAATCTCATTTAAAGGAATTGATTTTGCCAAAGAAAATAATTTTAGTTTAATAATTGCTTTGGATTGTGGCATTAAAGCGCTTGATAAAATTGATTATGCTAATGAAAAAGCGATTGATTTTATTATTTGTGATCACCATTTACCCGGAGATTCATTACCAAAAGCATTAGCGGTTCTCGACCCGAAACGAAATGATTGTCCCTACCCTTACAAAGAATTACCGGGTTGCGGTATTGGTTTTAAATTAATTCAGGCCTTCAGTATGAGAAATCATATTGATCCGAAAAATTATTTAGAGTATTTAGATTTAGTGGCGACAAGTATTGCTGCAGACATTGTTCCCATAACAGGAGAAAACAGAATTCTCGCGCATTTTGGGATTGAAAAATTAAATAAAAATCCACGTCCCGGAATAAAAGCTCTTATTGATTCAAATAAAATAACGAAAGAGTTAAACATTACTTCGTTGGTGTTTGTTATTGGTCCGAGAATTAATGCAGCAGGACGATTAGAACATGGTTCCAAATCTGTTGAATTATTAATTTGTGAGAATGAAGCTGAAGCCAATGAAATTGCAAAAAGCATTAATACTACCAATACACAACGTAAAGATTTAGATCAAGGCACAACATCAGAAGCACATTTGATGTTAGAAAATGATCCGATGACGCCTTTTAAAAAATCTACAGTTCTATTTAATGAAACCTGGCATAAAGGTGTAATTGGAATTGTTGCTTCGCGTTTAATTGAAAAATATTATAAACCCACTATTATTTTAACGGAAGCCGATGGCAAAGCAACAGGTTCAGCACGCAGTGTAAAAGAATTTGATGTGTATTCTGCCATTGAACAATGCAGCGATCTATTAGAGCAATTTGGCGGACATAAATTTGCGGCCGGCTTAACGATGAAAAAAGAAAACGTTTCTGCTTTTCAGGAAAAATTTGAAAAAATTGTTTCAGGAAGTATTACTGAAGAACAAACGATTCCAAGAGTGGATATTGACATTGAAATTGATTTGCAAGACATCAACGATAAAACGCTTCGCATTTTAAAACAATTTGCCCCGCACGGTCCTGAAAACATGACTCCCTTATTTGTTGCAAAAAATGTAATTGATACAGGTTGGGGGAAAGTTGTTGGCACTAATCATTTAAAACTAGATTTATTTCAATCTAAAAATCCTAATGTGCGTTTCCCGGCCATCGCTTACGATAAAGGCGACTTCTTAAGTTTCTTCCAACGTAAAATCCCTATCGACATTGTTTTTAAGATACAAGAAAATGATTTTAGAGGTTCTATTACTACACAACTGGTGATTGAGGAGATTAGGGTGAGTTAGGAAAACATAAACACAGTCCATTAAATGAAACAACCAAAATATCACTTAAAGGCAGAGAAAGAACTTACCATATTTGAGTTTATTAGCGAAGGGCCTAAAGGTAACATACCAAAACTTATTGAGTTTACAG
>JAYTSW010000344.1:0-18339 GCA_043745425.1 Sphingobacteriaceae bacterium
ATATACAAACCAAATGCAAAGAAAAAGGTTTGCCGTGGGAGAAAGCAAAAGCGTTTGATAATGCTGCTCCTATTGGAAATTTTGTAAAGAAAGAAGGCTTAGGTAATTTAAATAACATCAATTTTGAATTAAAAATTAACGGAGAAAGTCGGCAGATTGGTAACTCGAAAGATTTGATTTTTAGTTTTGATAAAGTGATCAGTTATATTTCTCAATTCGTCACCTTAAAAACCGGCGATTTAATTTATACAGGCACTCCCGAAGGAGTCGGGCAGGTTAAAATTGGTGATAAAATGGAAGGTTTCATAAATGGAAAATTGTTTTTGACTCTGAATGTTAAATAATGAAATTCAGTTTTAAAATAATCCCAATTTTCTTTATAAAGTTCTATCAATATTCCATTTCACCATTACTTCCTAATTCTTGTCGGTATACACCAACTTGCTCCCAATATAGTATTGATGCAATTAATAAATATGGCATTTTTAAAGGTATTTGGTTGGGTTTTAAACGAATTATTACTTGTCACCCCTGGGGCGGGCACGGTTACGACCCTGTTAAGTAGGATTTCAATAATAATAGTATTTCTTAATTTTTCAATCTCTTTTATTGCTTAGTTTTATACTATGAGAATAAGCGCAATCATTTTTTCATTAATTTTTATTTGGTCTTGTAAAAAAGACCCGAAGCCAAAAGATAGCCAAGTTGTAGATAGTGGTTTTGCGGTTACTAATAGTGTAGATGTTAACATTACTAATATGGCTGGTAGTGTTCCTCTGGCTCTCAACACTCAAACTTATGTTAATGCGAATCTCGACACTTTTAACGTAACAACATTTAAATATTATATAAGTAATATTCAATTAGTGCGAGAAGACGGATTTATATTTAAAGAAACCGAAAGCTATCATCTCATTTTGCAAAACGATACAACAAGTTGTAAGTTTTCCATTCCCAACATTCCTCTTGGTAATTACAAAAGTATTGAATTTACTATTGGTGTCGACAGCTTAAGAAATTGTAGTGGCGCACAAAGCGGCGCCCTCGATCCGGTAAATGATATGTTTTGGGATTGGTCGCAAGGCTATATTTTTGCTAAAATGGAAGGTCAGTGTAACAACGCATCATCTGGAAAATTCTTTCATCATATTGGAGGTTTTACAGGAACATGGAATGCTATTGTAAAAACAACACCATCTTTTGGAACGAAAATGATTCAGGTAGTCAGTGATAAAGTGCCAAAGCTTTATATGAAAGCAGATATAATGAAATGGTTTAACGGCCCAACTATTATCGATATAGCAACTTATAGTTCTGTTGCGAGTGGTAAAAAAGGATCCGAAATCTCAGCGAATTATAAGAATATGTTTTCAGTTGCTGCTATAAAAAATTAATGAGAGCTCTATTTTTAATAATCTTTTTTTTATCAGCTGTTATTTTTACTTCCTGTAAAAAAGATTCTGAAATTATTAATCCTTCTTTAAACGGTCAGGAAAATTCTTACGCACCGGTTATTCCTGCAGGTTGGCCAAATCCGGTTTATGATTTTACGGGGAATACTGTTACTTACGATATTTTTACTTTAGGAAGGTATTTGTTTTACGAACCAATGCTTTCTGCCGATACTACAATTTCATGCGGTAGTTGTCACATGCAAACTTTTGGTTTTACTAACGGACCAAGTCACCCAACAAGCCATGGCGTAAATGATTTATTAGGTAAACGAAATTCACCCGCTTTATTTAATTTAACTTGGCACACAAAAATAATGTGGGATGGTGGCGTGAATAATTTAGAGAATCAACCTATTGGCCCAATACAAAATCCTATTGAAATGAATTTAAGTTTAGGGAATGCTTTGGCGCGAATTGCAGCATCACCAAAATATAAAAACTTATTTAAGAATGCTTATGGTGATACAGTTGTTACATCGCAGCGTTTTTTAAAATCTTTCGCTCAATTTATGGGTTTAATGGTATCGTATAATAGTAAATATGATAAAGTAAAAAATGGCACCGACGTATTTACGGCTTCCGAAAATAACGGTTATTCTGTTTTCAAAAATAATTGTGCGGCATGCCATAGTGAACCATTGTTTAGTGATTATACTTTTAGAAATAATGGGCTGCCAATAAATTCTTATCAAGACAGCGGGAGGTATAGAATTACCCTCAATAGCACTGATATATACAAATTTAAAACGCCATCATTACGTAATTTGGGATTAAGCGCTCCTTATATGCATGATGGAAGGTTTTCTACATTAAGTCAGGTATTAAATCATTATGAAACGGGGATTTCATCAACACTTAATTTAGACCCCATTTTAAGCAGTGGAATTACTCTAACAGCTCAGGAAAAGAATGATTTGCTGAATTTTTTGGCAACTCTCAATGATTATTCCTTGTTTAACGATTCTCGTTTTAAGGAAATACACTAAGCTTTTTCTCATTTAATTTCATTAAATTTGGGAAAACAATATTCCAATGAAAAATTTCAAATACGTAGTCCTGTTTATTTTTGCATTAAGTTTATTTGGTTGTAAGAAAAACCAATTAGGTGGTAAATCTAATATTAAAGGAAAAGTGCTGCACCATAGTCAAGCCATTCCTTATGCAAGAGTTTATATAAAATATAATGCAACTGAGTTCCCTGGAGCTGATGTAAGTGTTTACGATACTTTTATTGATGCGGATCAGAATGGTAACTTTTTAATTTCGCATATTTACCATGGTAATTATTATTTTTATGCTGTTGGTACGGATGTAACCATTTCTCAAACTGTAAAAGGCGGAGTGGCTTTAAAAGTAAAAATGCTGAAGGAAGTGACTGGATTTGAAGTTCCGGTAACCGAATAATTTCAGTAACTATTTCGCATTTTAGCGTTATAAACATGATGCGGAGCTATCTTAAAACGTCATTACTTATTTTTTTCTTATCGTGCCTTGCATTTGCAGGATTCTCTCAAAATGTAAAAATTAAGGGAAAGGCACATTCGTCCCATAAAGGGAAAGCTATAAGTTTGTTAGCGTATAGTGATTTAGTTACGTATACCCGCGTTCGTGAAGCCGTTGATACAATTGATAAGGACGGTTTTTTTGAATTAGAATTGCAGATTAATCATACACAGGCAGTACAATTGCAAATCGGTAATTTATTTGGCAAATTGTATATCCAACCCGATTACGTTTATGCGATTACCTTCCCGGGAAAAGATTCTACGCTTGATATAAGAGGTGAAACGGAAACTAATATTGATATTGGTATTATTTCAGGTGATACTACCGAATTAAATACATTGGTAATCGATTTTAACAGAGTGTACAATACCGTTTTTCAGAATGCTGCTAATCAATTTTTAAATAAAACACGTGTCTTTCAGAAATTAGATACCGTTAAATTAATTTGCAGTTGGCGTTATAAGAAAAACAAAAATAAATATTTTAAAAGTTACGTTGAATACAATATTGCTGAATTAAACTCCAACGCTTCGCGTAGCAAAACATTTTTAGCATCTAATTTCATTGCTAATAAACCTGTTCAACAAAATCAATATGAATACATGGCGTTCTTTAATGCTTTTTTTAAAGGGTATCTCGAAAGCTATTCAAGTGGTATTGCTAATGATAACATTCATCATTTAATAAATACAACCGGACAATATAAAGATGTAAAAGCATTCGTGAAAAACGATCCTTTATTACTTAATGATACTTTGTGTGAATTAGTAGTTATTAAAAGTTTGTGGGACTATTATTTTAATCCGCAATACGACAGAGAGCAGGTAATAGCCGTGATTGAACAGTTTTTTGAAGCCACTAAAATTCCTGATCATAAAAAAATAGCTGGTAACATTTTACAAATTGCACATCAGTTGAGCGTTGGTTCTAAAGCTCCAAATTTTTCAGCTTCCGACCGTACCGGAAAAACAATCAGTCTCTCCGATTTTAATAAACACTATGTTTACATCAACTTTTTCTCAACTAAAAATATTGAAAGCATGAAGGAAATGCCCAAAATAGCTGAATTGGTTAAAAAGTACGTTGATAAAGTAGTGTTTATTAGCATTTGTACCGATGATAGTCTAAAATCCTATAAAAATTATTTAAAAACCAACCCAAAATACAATTGGACTATTTTGTTCAATAATTCGGCGCCTAAAGGTTATACAGCTTATGAGCTATACAATTTAAAGGCCATTCCGGCTTATTTCTTCATTAATAGCTATGGTAATTTGGCTCAATCGCCCGCCCAGAGCCCTATTCAAGGCTTTGAGTATAAACTGAAAGCTTTGTTTAAGCCTAAGAAAAAAGACACCAAAATTGGGATCCGATAGAGGTTTTCAAAACCTATTAACAACGCTTTAAAACTCCATTATTTTACCGACCTTCACATTTTAGAAACAAGAGTTCTAAAAAACATGCAACTAAAATACCAACCTAAGCAAAAAGCAATACTTTTATTGGAAGACGGAAAGGTTTTTGAAGGAAAAGCCGCCGGAAAAATCGGCACCACTACTGGTGAAATCTGTTTTAATACAGGTATGACTGGCTACCAGGAAATTTATACCGACCCATCGTATTATGGACAAATTATCATCATGAATAACGTTCACGTTGGGAATTATGGTATTGAGGAAACTGAAGTGGAAAGCGACAGTGTAAAAATTTCGGGAATGATTTGTAAAAAGTTCAACGAAGGTTTTTCACGTAAACGCGCTCAACAATCTTTACAAGAATATTTCGAGAAAAACGGTATAGTTTCTATAAGTGATGTAGATACTCGCGCTATTGTAAGATATGTAAGAGATAAAGGCGCAATGAATTGTCTTATCTCTTCTGAAAATACGGATGTTGATGCATTAAAAAAGATTTTAGCAAAAGTTCCGAAAATGGAAGGGCTTGAATTATCATCGAAAGTAACAACTACAAAAGCTTTCGAAATGGGCGATAAAAACTCTAAACATAAAGTAGCTGTTATTGATTTTGGTGTTAAGAAAAATATTTTACGTTCTTTAGCTGAAAGAGGTTGTTATTTAAAGGTTTTCCCAATGAAAACAACCTTGAAGGAAATGCTTGAATTTAATCCCGATGGATTTATGTTGAGTAACGGTCCCGGCGATCCAAGCGTAATGAAAGATGAAATTAATTTAGTGAAACAAGTTGTTGAAAGCGGAAAACCTGTTTTTGGAATTTGTTTAGGGCATCAATTATTAGCCGAATCACAAGGTATCAAAACTTACAAAATGCACGCTGGTCATCGCGGAATCAATCATCCTGTAAAAAATTTGGTTAGCGGTAAGTGCGAAATCACTTCTCAAAATCATGGTTTCAGTATTAGAGCTGAAGACATAGATAAAAATCCAAATATTGAAGCAACGCATGTAAACTTAAACGATAAAACTATTGAAGGCATTCGTTTAAAAAACAAAGCAGTGTTTTCAGTTCAATATCATCCTGAGGCTTGTCCTGGTCCGCACGACAGCCGTTATTTATTTGATCAGTTTGTTGAGAATATTGTGAAGAGTAAAAAAGAGGTCGCTGTAGAGAGTAAGTAAACCTTAGTTTTCGTTTTTTATTTTCATAGATACAATATTGTAAGCTTCCCTGAACGGAATTCCTGATTCTACCAATTTGTTTACATCACTTACGCTGTACATATATTTGTATTTTTCATCATCGGAGCAATTTTCATTCACCTCTATCTGAGGTAAAATATAATTCATTACATCCAAACAATCTTTCATTTGTTCAATTGCCGGAAAAATTAATTCTTTGGTTAATTGCATATCCCGATGATAACCACTTGGCAAATTATTGGTAAGCAGAGTTAGTTGATTTGGTAAACCTTGAATGATGTTGCATTTAGCTCTTATTAATTCAAATACATCGGGATTTTTTTTGTGTGGCATGATACTACTTCCTGTTGTAAGTTGATCGGGGAATGAAATAAAATTAAAATTCTGGCATAAGTATAGACAAACATCATAAGAAAATTTGGAAAGTGTATGTGCTAACGATGAAAAAGCCATTGCTGTTACTTTTTCAGATTTTCCTCTGGTCATTTGCGCATAAACAGGACTTTTATTGTAAGATGCAAAGCCCATTTCCTTAGTTGTAAATTCTTTATCAATTTCAAAATTTGTCCCGTAACCTGCAGCGCTACCTAAAGGATTTTTATTACAAATATTATAAGCGGCTTGTAATAATTCTAAATCATCTTCAATACTTTCTGCATAGGCGCCTAACCACATGTCGAATGAAGAAGGCATGGCAATTTGAAAGTGAGTGTACCCGGGTAATGTTATGCCAGCGTATTTATTAGCCTGAAAAGCAAATAGACTGTGTAATTGTAAACTCTTTTCTTTAATAATTGTCAATTCATGTTTTAAATACAATTTAATTGCGGTTAGAACTTGATCATTTCTTGACCGTGCTGTATGAATTTTTTTTCCTGTTTCACCACATTTGGAGGTTAGATAAAATTCTATTTGTGAATGAATGTCTTCAATACCATCGTTTATTTTAAACGTTCCTTCTTTAATCTGAAATTCTATTTCTTTTAGGCCATCCAATAATTGTTTTAATTCTTCGGCAGTAATTAAACCAATTTTGCAAAGCATTTTGGCGTGAGCTTTCGATGCAATGATGTCATAAGGAGCGATGAACATATCAAGCTCTTTATCATTCCCAATAGTAAATTTTTCTATAATGTTATCCGTTTTTGTTTCTTTTTCCCAGAGTTTTGTTTTCATATAAATGTTTTTATGTTTGGTTGTTTAATGTTTGTTATAAAACCGTGTTTAGAAGTTTTATGTAGAGATCTATTCCTTCTTTTATTTCGTTTACATAAATAAATTCATCAGCGGTATGACTTCGGGCACTGTCACCAGGACCCATTTTTAGAGTAGGGAAGGGCATAAGCGCTTTATCACTAGTTGTCGGTGAGCCATAAGTTATTCTTCCAAGTTGTAGTCCGCTTTTTACAATTGAATGTTGAGGCGAAATACACGATGACTTCATTCTCAAACTTCTTGGTTTAATTTCACAAGAAACATTTTGTTTTATTTCATGAATAATTTCATCAAACGTATATAATTCATTCACTCTTATATCAACAATAAATTTGCAGACGCTCGGAACAACGTTATGCGCTTTATTCTCAGTTTCAATGCTTGTTACACTCATTTTAACAGGCCCCAATAAATTAGAAACTTTTTCGAACGAATAATTTTTGAACCATTCAATGTCTTTTAAGGAATGATAAATAGCATTGTCGCCTTCATTTCTAGCAGCATGTCCGGCTTTGCCGTAATTAGTACAATCTAAAACTAACAGACCTTTTTCAGCGACAGCTAAATTCATTAGTGTTGGTTCACCAACAATTCCGAATTCTATTTTCCCCAGATGCGGTAATAACGATTCAATCCCATTAGTTCCAGAAATTTCCTCTTCAGCACTCGCCGCAAAAATGATGTTGTACTTTAAATTTTCAGCGGCATAATAATATAGGAAGCTCGCTATTAGTGAAACCAGAGCTCCTCCTGCATCGTTGCTCCCTAAGCCAAATAATTTTCCGTCCTTTTGAATTGCTTCAAATGGGCCTAAAGTATAGCTCTTGTTGGGCTTTACGGTATCGTGATGTGAATTCAAAAGCAGAGTGGGCTTGTTTTCATCAAAATATTTATTCTTGACCCAAACATTATTTAAATGTCTGTTTAAATAAATTCCTCTTTCTGAAAAGAACTGTTCAATGATGTCAGAAGTTTTATTTTCTTCTTTACTGAAACTAGGTGTTTCGATCAATTGGGAAAGTAGCCCGATAGCTTCTTTCTTTAAAACCGAAATGTTCTTAGTTTGTAATTCTTGTACCTGCATTTTGTTTTAGTATTTGTGATGAGTTTTTAATTACGACTTCTTTCACGCCTTTCTTTATTGCTAATAAGGCATTATCTATTTTAGGAATCATTCCATTAATAATTATTTGTTTTGTTTTTAATGCTGAATAAATTCTCGAATTTATTATTGGAATTACTTTTTCTCCGTTTAAAACGCCATTTTTTTCAAAGCAAAACACAAGTTTGATGGAATAATGTTTCGATAAAGCTACGGCTAAGCTTGAAGCAACGGTATCTGCATTAGTATTTAGTAATTGGCCTTTTTTATCGGAAGTA
Source organism: Sphingobacteriaceae bacterium (assembly GCA_043745425.1). Classification (GTDB taxonomy): domain Bacteria; phylum Bacteroidota; class Bacteroidia; order B-17B0; family Aurantibacillaceae; genus JAHEYG01. Next base: position 8,174 of record JAYTSW010000344.1, read on the forward strand.
ATTGGAGCAACAACCGGAACGAAATTATTATTCAGTAATACTTTCAATTCCTTTGTTTTAATTTGATTATTAGAAATATCTCCAACAAAGCCATAATCAATTTTCTCTTTCTTTCTTTTTTTAGAAGGAATTAAGAACAAATCAGAGCCACTTAACCCAATTGCTTTGCAGTGATAAGAATTTAATTTAGCGCTTATGCTTTTATTAATCCATCCGGCATAAACCATGGTTGTTATTTTTAAAGTTTCAGCATCAGTAATTCTTCTGCCTTCAATTAGTTTTGTTTTAATTCCTAATTGCGCTGATAATTGAGTTGCCAATTTGCCACCACCGTGAATTAGTATTTTGTTTCCTTTTATTTTGGAAAAAGATAATAGAAATTTAGCTAATAACTTTTCATCGTCAATAACGTTTCCGCCAATTTTTATAATTGTTAGCTGCTTCATGCTTCTTCAAATTCAACATTTTCTAAACTAATCTTTGTTTCAGTAAGTTTGTCTAAAATATTTTTTAAAACAACTTGCGCTGAGTAAACTCTATTTGCTGCCTGCTGTTGAATTAAACTATTGGGATGATCAATTAATTTACTACTTAATTCCAGATCTCTTCTCAATGGTAAACAATGCATTATTCCGGCACTATTGGTTAATTGATATTTATTTAAATCCATCATCCAATTGGTTTTAACTTCTGGCATGATTCCGTATTCATGGTAAGCCGACCAATTCTTTACATAAACAAAATCAGCACCTTGTAATGCTTTTTCCTGATCGTATTCAATAGTTGCACCTTTTGTATAATCGTCACATAATTCATAGCCTTCAGGATGAGTAATTGTAAAATCTACATCTAATTTGGTCATCCACTCGGCAAACGAATTTGGTACAGCTTGGGGTAAGGCTTTAATATGCGGAGCCCAGGTTAAAACAACTTTTGGTTTGTATGGTTGTTTCCAGTTTTCTTTAATTGTAATTGCATCTGCTAAACTTTGTAAAGGATGAAGTGTTGCTGATTCTAAACTTACCACCGGCACATTACAGTATTTCATTAATTGAACAAGAATTTTCTCGCTGTAGTCTAATTTTTTATTGGTGAGCGAAGGGAAGCATCGCATGCCAATAATATCGCAATATGAACCTAATACCGCAGCTGCATCTCTAATATGTTCAACTGTATTTCCGTTCATGATGACATCATCATTCCATTCAATAGCCCAACCTTCTTTATCAAGATTCATTATCATTACTTCCATTCCGAGCATTCTTGCTGCTTTTTGTGTGCTTAATCTTGTTCTCAGACTTGGATTTAAAAATATTAGGCCAAGCGTTTTGTTTTTTCCTAAATCAGAAAATGCAAAAGGATTTTTTTTCAATTGTAGCGCTTCCTCAATTAAAGTATTGGGGTCGGGTACGTCGTATATTGTTGTAAAATGTTTCATTTTTTAATGTTTGGTTGTTTTATGTTTAGTTGTTTGATGTTTGTAATTGTTTGATTAGTGATGTGGTTAATGACTTGTTGAATAAATTTATTTCTTCTTCTTTAACATTTAAGGCTGGTAGCAAACGAATAACGTTTTTGTTGGAAGCTGTTCCAACAAGAATATGATATTCTTTTGCTAAATTGTTTTTTAGTTCAGCGATTGGAAAAGCGAATTCAATTCCTAACATCAGCCCTTTTCCTCTTACTTCCTTAATGCCTTCTATTTTTTGTAATTGTTTTTTCCATTTCTCACCTAAACTGAAAGCGTTCTCAATAAGATTTTCTTCTTTGATGACGTCTAAAACTGCAATTGCCGCCGCGCATGCCAAATGATTACCTCCGAAAGTTGTTCCAAGTAAACCATATTTGGCTTCAAACTTCGGATTGATTAACACTCCCGCAATAGGAAAACCATTTCCCATTCCTTTAGCGATTGTAATTAAGTCAGGTTTAATGTTTGAATATTGATGAGCGAAGAATTTTCCTGATCTTCCATATCCCGATTGAACTTCATCCAAAATAAGAATGGCGCCAAACTCATCGCATTTATTTCTTAGTAATTGAAGGAAAGAATTGGTTGGCGAATGAATTCCCGCAACTCCCTGAATTCCTTCAATTATAACTGAAGAAATAGTATCGTCAATCGCATTAATGAATTCTTCTTCATTGTTTAATTCAACAAAAACAACTTGATGCGAATTTATTGGCGCCTGAATCGAATTGTCGTTTGTTGCAGCAACTGCTAAAGAAGTTCTTCCATGGAAACTTTTTGTGAAGGCAATAACTTTTTTTCTTTTGTTTTGGAAAGAAGCAAGTTTCAAGGCATTCTCATTAGCTTCCGCTCCCGAATTGCATAAAAATAAACTGTAATCAGAATAACCGCTCAATTCCCCAAACTTGTAAGCCAATTCCTCCTGTAAAGGATTGATAACAGAATTGGAGTAGAATGCAATGTTGTTCAATTGCTCTGAAATTTTCCTCACATAATGAGGATGGCAGTGTCCGATAGAAATTACAGCATGTCCTCCGTAAAGATCAAGATACTTTTCGTTTTTATTATCCCATAACCAACAGCCTTGTGCTTTTACTGGTGTGATGGGCATTAATGGATATACGTCGAATGTTTTCATAATTAAAATGCTGATGGTTTAAGTTTTAATCCCGTTGTTTCATTTATTCCGAACATCAGATTCATGTTCTGAACCGCTTGTCCAGCTGCGCCTTTTAATAAATTATCAATTGCTGAAATTATTATCAGGTTATCTTTTTCCTGGTGAAGAGAAATAAAACAATTATTTGTATTCGCAACTTGCTTTACATCAACTTCAAAAGGCACAATGTGAGTGAATGGAGAGTCTGAAAAATAGTTTTGATAGATCATTTTGGCTTTCTCAATATCACCCTTAACATAAGTCACAGAGTAAATTCCTCTGGTAAATGCTCCCCTTTGTGGAATAAAATTGAAGTTAGAATTGAAATTTGGTTGCAATTCCTTTACAGATTCCATAATCTCTTGTTCATGTTGATGATTCAATGTTTTGTATGAACTATGATTATTGCTTCTCCATGAAAAGTGATTGGTTGCTGATAGTGCTTGTCCTGCTCCTGTAGAACCTGTCGTAGCACTCACGTGAATATCTGAATTCAAATATCCATTTGATGCAAGTGGTAACAAGGCTAATTGAATACAAGTCGCAAAACAGCCGGGATTAGCAATGTAAGTCGCTTTCTGAATTTTAACTTTATTTAATTCAGGCAGGCCATAAACAAATTGTTTTTCTTGGAATGAATTATTTCCCTGATACCTAAAATCCTGACTCAAATCAACAATTTTAGTTGAATCTGATATTTTATTTTTCTCCAGGAACAATTTCGATTCACCATGACCTTTACAAAGAAACAGAACATCAGTTTCATCAATTTCTTTTTGGAAAGCAAGTCCTGTCGAACCAAAACAATCTTGATGAACTGAATATATTTTCTTTCCAGCCTGACTTTCACTTTGAACAAAGTTGATCTCAACTTCTGGATGATTCAGAAGTAATCTCAAAACTTCACCGCCGGTGTAACCTGCGCCTCCTACAATTCCAACCTTAATCATTAGAATTAAGAATTAAATTATTTTGTAATTCATTTACCTTATAATAAATAGCAGTTTGGTTACCGAAGATTTTGGTAAAGCCTTTTACATCTTCTCCTGTAAATGATTTATTCATCTCACCATACGAACCGAATTTATCGTTCATCAAATCGTGAGGAGATGAAATACCGTCAATCGTAAATCTTAGAGGCATTAAATTGATATAAACTTCGCCACTTACATTTTGTTGAGTACTTTCAAAAAAGGCTTCAATGTCTCTCATTGATGGATCTAAATACTGACCTTCGTGTAACCAATTGCCGTACCAAAGTGCTAATTGATCTTTCCAATACAATTGCCATTTTGTTAGCACATGTTTTTCTAAAGCATGATGCGCCTTTATAATAATTAAAGAAGCTGCAGCTTCAAAGCCAACTCTGCCTTTAATGCCGATGATTGTATCACCAACATGTATATCTCTGCCGATTCCGTACGGAGAAGCTATTTGTTGTAAAACTTCTATTGCTTCAACAGAACTTTTAAATTCTATTCCATTGACTTGTTTCAATTCTCCTTTTTCGAAAATCAGTTTTACTTTTTCAGAATCGTTTTTTGTTAGCGGAGTGGGCCATGCATTATCTGCTAACGGAAGGTGAGAGGTCAAAGTTTCTTTACCGCCGACTGAATTTCCCCAAATGCCCTTGTTCACACTATACAACGCTTTTTCAAAATTCATTTCAATGCCATTCTTTTTTAGAAACTCAATTTCGTCTTGTCTTGATAATTTCAGGTCTCTGATGGGGGTAATTATTTTAGCTTCCAGAATTAAAATTTGAAAAGCCATATCAAACCTCACCTGATCATTTCCTGCGCCTGTACTTCCATGAGCAATGGCTTCCGCACCCATTAATTTAGCGTAGTCGGCAATGGCAAGTGCCTGGATTATTCTTTCTGCACTTACAGAAAGAGGGTAGGTATTATTTTTTAAAACATTTCCAAAAACAAGATATTTTATAATCTTATTGTAGTAAGCCGTCTTTGCATCGATAATTTTGAAAGACGTTACTCCTAAATTTTCGGCGTGTTGTTCTAATTTTATTTTTTCTTCATTGGTAAATCCACCGGTATCAATAGTTATAGCATGAACATTTAGTTTTAATTCGTTTTTCAGATAAATGGCACAAAAGGTAGTATCTAAACCACCGCTGAATGCTAATATGACGTTATTGTTTTTCATAAAAATGTATTTAAAATTTCTTCTTTTTTAATAATTAGTTTTTTCAAAAATGTATTCTGTTTTATTCTTAATAATCGTTCCATTACTTTTTTCTTACTGACGAAGTCGAACCACTTTGGTTTATGTTTTTCTTCCGGATTGTAAAGCATTGCAGTGCATAAACAATTTTTGCGCTCTTTGCTTTTTAGAATTTCGAAATTCACACAGCTTTGACACCCTTTCCAAAAGGCTTCGTCTTGTGTTAATTCAGAATAGGTGACAGGCTCATAACCTAAATCGGAATTAATTTTCATTACTGCTAAGCCAGTTGTTAACCCGAAAATTTTCGCATTAGGATATTTGGTTTTCGATAATTCAAAAATTTTCTTTTTGATATCAGTTGCTAATCCACTTTTTCTAAATTCAGGCGCCACAATCAATCCGGAGTTCGCCACGTAATTACCATGGCTCCAGGTTTCTATATAGCAAAAGCCAGCCCAGTCGCCTTGTTTGGTTAGGGCGATAACTGCTTTTCCTTCCAGCATTTTTTGCCGGATATAATCTGGAGTTCTCTTGGCAATGCCGGTTCCCCGTGCTTTTGCTGATAACTCCATTTCGTTGCAGATTGTTTCTGCATGATGCAAGTAAAGCTCATTGGCCACTTGCACAACAAAATGTTGCATAATCAAATGTTGATTTGAGAAATAAAAAGATAGAAAGAAGACTAACTCTGCAGACCTGCGGAATTAATGTTTAATTAAGAACAGGTCTTAATCAACGTCGGATAATGAAGATGGGGCGTACGGGTAAAACGAACAACAGGTTAACTGTTGATAAAAACACACTCTTGCTCAAGGAGCTAATTTTTCCGGTTGAAACCGATGAGCATAGAATGAAATAAAGTGTTTTCATTTTCTGTTTTTGCTCTTAGTGTTTTTTGTTTTTAAATTAATTTTTAATGAAGTGAACTTGTTTCTACTTCATTATTGTTTCGCAAATATTTCACAATAATTTTAATATATCCAAATTTATTTTTTTAGAAGAGTTGATTTTGAAGTCATTGACAAGATATTTTACCAATGAAAAAGCCCTGAAAATTATTTTATGTAGTGAGCAAGAATTGAGCTGAGCTCAGATTCTGAAAGATGGAAGGTGATTTTTTTAAAACGACTGGCTTGTCCTTTATCTAAAACGATATTTTTTTTGGAAATTTTTAATTCTTTTGAGAGGTATTTTATCAAATATTCATTTGCAGCGCCATCAATTGGCTTCTCTCGTATTTTAACAACAAGGTTCCCTTCGGTATCGAAGAGAACCTCATCTTTAAATGAACCGGGTTTAACTTTGATGTGCAAAGAAACCATTTTGTGTGATTAGCCTTTGAAATCGATTTTACGGTGAGCGCCGTCGCAAAAAGGTTTGTTAGCTGAAGCACCACAACGACAAAGTGCAGTCATTTGTTCTTTAGTCTCAACTTTCCCATCGCTGTGTTTAATTTCTATTGTTCCGTGAACTAAAATCGGCCCGTTGGCAGCAATTTCAATTTTGTTTTGATTGTTTTCCATATTTGTGTTTGTTTTATTTTTGTGAGTATAAGTTAAAGCGCCTGATGGGCACTTGTCAATTTGTTCAGTGATAGCAATCGTGTTAGCTGAATCTGTTTTTATCCAAGGCTTTTCTCTCGGATTAAAAACATGGGGTAAGTTTTTCCAACAAAGTGCAGAATGAATGCAAACGGAAGGCTTCCAATGAATAATTATTTCGTCATTATGGTATTGTTTCAATTCCATTTTTTATTTCAAGCGTTTTGAAAAATCGCTTAGCGGTTTACGTGTTCTAGGCGTCAATTCTCTTGATAAAAATGGTTCTTCCAATTTTTCTGCAGCATCTAAATAACCAAGTGCAATAAAAACAACGGGCTCTAATTTTTCTGTATCAATATTTAAAACTTCAATCGCTTTTGCAGCATCGTAACCTCCCATAACATGACCATAAATATTCATGCTGGTAGCTTGTAACATTAAAGTTGCATTAGCAGAACCAACATCATGTTTAGCAGCTTTATTTTCGTGACCATTCTCTAATTTTTTATGAGAAAACACTGCCATCAACACCGCTGCATTTTTTGTCCATGGTTGATTACCGCCCATTAAACAACTATGCAATTTATTAAAAGCCTCTGCATCTTCTCTGTGCGCATAAATATATTCCCAGGGCTGTGCGTTATTAGCACTAAAAGCCCAAGACGCCGCTTCTAAAATAGCGTGCAAATCACTTTCTGAAATTGGTTTAGCAGAAAATGATCGTGCGCTCCAACGTTGTTTTATTAAATCAATTACATTGTGTTTTGTTTCTGCAATTTTTACGCTCATAATATTTGTTTTTCTTAATACTTAAGTTTTGATACTTAATTCTTGATATTTTTAATCTTCTATCAATACGCCCATTTTTCCCATTCTGTAATCACTGTAAGCTTCCATAATTTCGGTTTCTGAATTCATTACAAAAGGACCATGTGTAACAATTTCTTCCCCAATTGGCTCGCCACTCATTAACAAAGCGCGTGTATCTTCTAAAGCTTCAATTACAATTTCATCACCATCATTCTTAAATTCAATGAAATTCTTACCTATCACTTCTTTTCCATTAACTTTCAAAACGCCGTCCAACAAATATAAAAAAGCATTGTGGGTTTTTGGCAATTGAATGTTAATTTTTCCACCTTTTAATGCATGAATAGTAGCTGAATTTATTGGCGAAAGAGTGGGGATTGGTCCTTTTACGCCTCCTAATTCACCTGTAATTACATTTACAGTTATGTTTCCATCTTCATTTTTGTAAAAAGGCGTTTCATCTTTTGTTAAGGGATGATAATAAGGTTGGTCGTTTTTATTTTTAGCAGGCGAGTTAATCCACATTTGAATTAATTCTTGTTCTGTATCCGTTGGTCGTTCGCTATGTACAATTCCCATCCCTGCGTGCATCCATTGAGTTCCGCCTTCGCCAACTGATTTATTATTTCCTCTGCTATCACGATGATTTAAACTTCCTTTAAATAAAAAAGTAACCGGCGCAAAACCTTTGTGGGGGTGCGGACCAACACCGGCTTGTTTTGGATTCTCATTCGGATCAAGAAACATATGACCGTGATGTAATAACACAAAAGGGTCAAGGTATTCTAATTCTGGTGATGGAAGTGGTTGTCTTACTTTTAATTCGCCCATGTTATACATTTTGGCAGGAATTATTTTATTTATTGTTCTCATTTTGTTTTCTTTCTTTCTTTACATACTCATTGGTACATCCATTAATAAAATTTCTGTATTGTCGGAGTTGCTTGTTATTGTTATTTTATCTGTATCCCAAATTCCGAAACCATCGCGTTTGCTTACTAAGGTTCCATTGATGGTAGCTTCACCGTTTAAAATAAAAGCGTACACACCATTTGTTTTACTTTTTATGGTGTAATCTATGGTTTTATTTTTATCAAACTTCCCTAAGTTAAACCATGCGTCTTGATGAATCCAAACACCATCATCATCTGCATTCGGAGAAACAATTTGTTGAAATTTATTTTCTCTGTCTTTTAAGTTAAGTGTGATTTGATCGTAACGCGGTGTAACGTTTTTTGTTTTCGGGAAAACCCATATTTGCAAAAACTTCACTTCGTTGTCTTTGTTCTTATTGTATTCGCTATGAGAAATTCCTGTTCCTGCGCTCATCACTTGTATATCGCCATGTTTAATTACTGAAACAGTTCCCATACTATCTTTGTGTTCTAAATCACCTTCCAATGGAATGGAAATAATTTCCATATTATCGTGAGGGTGGGTTCCAAATCCCATTCCAGCAGAAACGGTGTCGTCGTTTAAAACGCGTAGTACACCAAAGTGCATTCTATCGGGATTATAATAATTTGCAAAACTAAATGAGTGATGCGAGTTAAGCCAACCTTGATTAGCATGACCACGTGTATCGGCTTTATGTAGTATTGTGTTTGACATGATTTCTGAAGTTGTGTTGGGTATGTGATTAAATCCTATTAATTCTAATTCTTTTAATTCGTCGTTTTGATTCGCCAATAATTTTGCTGTGGCGGATGAGGTAGCGATAAAAGCTGCCCCTAGTAATCCTTTCTTTAAAAATTCGTCTCTTTTCATATTTATTTGTTGTAACAAATATTAATCCAATGTAATTAATCGCGTAGTTTGTCAAGAATGTCGCTTAAAAAACCTGCCTCTTTTTCCGAAACTGTTTTTTTCATGACAGAAAGTTGTTTTTTCATCGGGTCGTTTAATTCTTTAATGAATGTCAAACCTTTTTCTGTTATGGTGATGTCAATTTTGCGTCGGTTGCTTTCGCATAAGTTACGTTTTACCAATCCTTTTTTTACTAGCTTATCTACTAATCGGGTAACATCATTTCCCTTATCAAGCATAACTTCTTTTATTTCGCCGGGCGAGCAGGGGTTTGGGTGTTTACCTTTAATAATGCGAAGTACATTATAATGTTGTGGTAACACATCAAAAGCTCTAAAAACATCCATTTGTTGATCGCGTAACCAGTTAGAGGTATAAATAATATTTATTATGGCCTTTTGGTAATTGCTCTCAAATTTACTTTGTTTTATTTCGTCTTCCAGTTTCATAGTACGAATATAGTAATAACAATAGTTGTTGTAACAAATAAAAATTGTTAAAATGAAAAAAGCCCTGAAAATCAAGGCTTTTAGTTTTACTTCTTCAGTAATTTAAAGGCGTGGCTCCATTGATTATTAAGAAAACCCGGAATGCACCACAAAATACAAAGTGGTTCTATTGCACGTGCAGCTTCTGCTTTACCCACATCTTCAATGTCCCAACCAAATTTGGTGAGAACTTCTTTAACCTCTGATTTTGCAGTATCATTATTACCACAAATGAACATGCTTGGTTTTATACCACCGAAATCAGGATTTACCATAAACGCGCTACCAACAGAATTAAATGATTTTATAAAATTAGCGTCAGGGTAAGTGTTTTGTAATTCCTCCATAAAGGAATGTTTTAAATCTGTAAAGAAACTCATCACACCATTAACGGGCGCATCTGCCGAAATTGGATTTGTTGCATCGATAATAGTTTTGCTTTTTAAATTAGCAGCACCACACATTTCTAAAACCTGTTTGGTAACAGAACCTTTTACAGCCAAAACAATTATTCCGCCATAGGCTGCGGTATCCGTAAAAGAACCAACTTTTCCTGTTGGGTTTTGTTTTTGCCAATCTGCTAATTTAGAAACATCACGTGTGCCAACCATCACTTCGTAACCATGTTTTATAAAACCTGTAGCTAAAACTTTTGCTACGGCACCTGAACCTAATACACCTACTTTTTTCATGAGAATAAATTT
>JAYTSW010000345.1:0-18205 GCA_043745425.1 Sphingobacteriaceae bacterium
TTGGCCAGGTATTACAAAAGAAGAAGCGACTACAAAAGCAAACAACACTAAGTCGGTTTACGATTTCCAAACGGGTTACATGTCGCACGCCATTTGGCATATGGTAAACACAAGTTCAACAGGGTTGAGTTGGAGTGGCATTGAAAATTTAGATAGGGATGGGGCGTATCTTTTCATTGCCAATCATCGCGATATTTTATTAGACAGCGCCCTATTGCAAATTATTTTAGAGAAAGAAGCCTTCGCAACTTCTGAAATTACATTTGGAAGTAACTTAATGGACCAAGGCTTCATTACATACTTCGGACGTATGAACCGTATGTTTACTGTTAAACGCGAAGGTAATGCGAAGGAACTGTATGATATTTCAAAACAATTAAGCGCTTACATTCGTCATACCATTATTGACAAAAAAACAAGTGTGTGGATTGCACAGCGGAATGGGCGCACAAAAGATGGTAATGATCAAACGCAAACAGGTTTATTAAAAATGCTCGGCATGAGTGGCGGAAAAGATTTTTTACAGAATTTTACTGATTTAAAAATTGTGCCATTAAGCATAAGCTACGAATACGAACCTTGTGATTTTTTAAAGGCACAGGAATTATATTTATCAGATTTGCATAGTAAATATGTAAAAGCCCAGGGTGAAGATTTAAATAGCATTATCACTGGGATAAAACAACCGAAAGGAAAAATACATTTAGCCTTTGGAAAACCAATTAAAGATGAGTTGGTTGAAATAAATAAATTTACCAACGATAACGAAAAAATAAAACAGCTGGCTTCTTTAATTGATAAACGAATTCACAATGATTATAAATTAAATTCAGTAAATTACATTGCTTACGATTTAAGTCATCAAACCAATGTGTTTGAAGTTAATTACAGTAAAGAGGATAAAGATAAATTTATTGGCTATCTAAGTAAAATTACCGAATCATTAAATGGCGAAACTGAAGTAGTGAAAGGAATACTTTTAAAAATGTACGCCCACCCTGTTGTGAATAAACTTAACCTAAGGGGTTAAAAAAGCAAAACCCCAACTTTAATAAATACATTAAGTCGATTAACTTCTCTGACTCTTCGTTTTGAGGTTCTTTCGAAATAATTTAAATTGGTGATTTGAGTGGCGTCAAAAATATTTGCGTTTTCAGAAACCGTATCCCAAAGCGTAAAGAAAAGTGCTAATGCCTCAAAATTAATTCCATAATCAACAGTTATACGATTTCCAATTATTCTATTTCTTCCCCAACCAAATAATAAATCTGGTCTCACAAATTGTTGGCCTTGCGGTCCAAAATCATAAACATATACTGGAGCATTACCATTGTAATAATCCGTTGTAGACATATTCATCGATGCATCATAAAAACATTTATAGGTATTAATAACCGGCCCACACATAAAATACCTGCCCCAAGGTGCTACGTAACGCTTGTGATAAAATTTAAAGTATAAGCCGTAGTTTAATCCTTTAATCTCATAAAATCCTTTAGGAGTTGAACCAATTGAGTAAGCGTATCCGCTAGAATTTACAGTTGCGTATGCGCTAACCGAATTATCAAAAGTTGTTTTATAATATCTTGCAGTGAATCCAATACTTGTTCTGTTTTTAAAAGCAAACTCTAGGAAACCGTCGTGGGTCGAATTAAAAGCTAAATCACCACCCGTTGCATTACCTCTACCAATCATAGATTCGCCTGATCCATTAGAACCTAAAATAGCGGGACTAAAATGAAAACCATAACCCACCTGTAAACGTTTGCCCATATAACCTGGGCCTAATTGCGAAAACGTTTTTTCGCTCAATACTACAAGGAGAACATAAAATATAATTCTTTTCATATCTATCCGTTTTTTAATTCGTAGAACAATTGATACATTTTCGTATTAATTAAATCTTTTGTGGGCTTTCCCTTGAACACTTCTTGCTTTAAATAAACCATTTTGTTGGTTTTCAAATCGTAAATAGCGGCGTAAAAAACAGTATATTTTTTTCTACCTTTCACATAACCAATACCGGTTTTCAGAATATGAGTAGTGCCATATTTTTTAGTAATATCCTTTATTTCATCAGTTCCGAAAATAGGAATAGAGCTGCTGGTGTTTTGGTAAGCATCAAAACGTTCGTACATCCAATCATTTATTACTGAATAATCATTTATTTTACTTACTTCATTTGCTGTTACTAAACCTGGGTCAAGAGTCACCAATTCAAAGTTTTGTTTTCCTGCACAATTATTAATCGTGTTTATTAAAATCTCTTGCTTCTCATCCGCCTCAACACTTGATGTTGTATTTTCTTTAGTATCTACAATTACATAAAATGGTTCAAGGGTTAATACTTTACTCACCTTTTCCATTTCCTTATATCGATTTCCCTTCTTCATAGCTTTCTTGCTAGTTGAATAAGATTTTGGTCTGTAATCACTGAATCCTGAACTAACAGTTACTGCTTGACCTGCAGTTGGAAATTTCCTCACGAATTCTTTGTCAGCCATGAATAAATCAACGAAGACTTCTTTATAGTAAGCGGTATCGTAATTTTTAAAATTATTTTGTTTTTGCAAATTCGCAATTAATTCAGTTTTCGATTTAGGCTCAGTAGTATCCTTAACGGCAGTAACTTTCTCCTCTTTTTTATTCGTTCGCACAAAATCTACAATTCCCCAATTGGTACGGCCCATAATACCAAACAAACTATCCGACAAACGATTTAAAACCGAATCCTGCGGAAATTTTTTATGTGCTCTATATGTATAATTTAAGGAGATGATGGTCCACTCATTCTCTGGCATTTTTTCAATAAGGTGATAGATCTGTTGCGGGTAGCTTTCCACATTCGCAAATGCAGCAATGCCTTCCTCGAGATATGAATCACTTCCGTAACGCAAGTCGCCTTTTTTATAAAGCATAATGGCGTATAAGCATTTCGAAATAACTTGAGCAATAAATTTATTATCGGGATATTTTTGACGTAAAATATAAGCAGCGTACAATGCATTCGGGTAATCACGATTTTTAAGATATAATCTACAAGATTCAAACCTTGCCAAATCTCTTATGTACTTAAATAAATCTTCACCAACCACATTATTTACACGCCCCTTATTATCACGGGCTTTAATTAAATCTTCAATGGCAGATTTACGTTTGGCAGTATTAGGATGCGTGCTTTTTGTATCGTCGTCTGATGCGTTATTTCTAATAGAAGAAACCTCTTTTAAAAAATAACCGGCAGGTAATTTCAGGTTTTCCGTTTCTAAAAATTCTTTTTTAAACTCAACCAATTCAAAAGGAAGATGAGCGTATTGCAATACGTCAAATGCTTTTTGTGCCTGAATAAAATTATAATTGGTGCCTTCAAATAATTTAAAGCCTTCTAAATCGGCTTCACTCTCATTTTCTTTTGAGTATTGACATTTCTCAATTAAAATATCATCCGAACTTTTTCCCTCGTAAACTTCTTTCTCCAACTTTCTGTTTTGTACGTAACCTTGTATGTTATGACGTTTGGTGTAATGCGAAATTTCGTGGCATAAAATATAAGCTAGTTGAGCCTCACTTTCTGCTTGGGCAATTAAACCAACATCAAAAAATATATAACCTTTGTCGTAACTATAGGCATTAACTACTGTAGATTTTAATGTAAATAAATTAAGTTTAGATTTTAAATCAGAGTTATTAGCTAAAACAACATCTTTTAATTTATTCATGTACTTTGTAATCTCATCGTTAATTAGGGTGTTTCCGCTTTTAACAATTTTTTCTATTTCGTAATTCGCCTCTGTTAAATAAATACTTTTAATGGCTTTGTCTTTTTCTTTGCCTTTATTTAAATCTGTAATATCAGCTTTAATAACATTTCTGATATTTTGGGTAAATATTTCCGGCAACACACCTTCTGATTTTAAGGGTGTAAAATTTTCTTTAAGATTTTGTTGTGAAAACAAAGTCTGAACGAAAAGACAGAAAAGCGAAAACAATTTAATATTTCTCATAAGCCTGTTTAATAAAAAACTCCCGCTGTTTAACACGGGAGTTTTAATTTTATGTTCTTAATTTAATCGAACTTGATGGTAGCAAAACGATCTCTTCCTTTGTCTTCGGTATAAATATAAATTTCATTATTTTTTCCCTGAACAAATATTTCACAATCGCTTGGTGGAATAAATTGAGCATTTCTTTCCTGGATTGGCGCAAAACAATAATCTTCATTCTTCATTAAAACAACACGGTTAGTTACTTTACCATCACCCAGTGATACCACGTTACATACAAAGTTAGAACCATGAATACCTCGCACCGATTTCAGGTCACTTGGTTCAAAATCTGCTTTAGCATAACGCTCAATATTTTTAGGGTGATCGTCATTTAAAATATATAAATTTTTAGAAGTTGCTATAGCAATGTATTGTTTGAACACATGCGATGGTGCTCCGCTGCTTAATTGCATTTCGTTACGTAAAGGCGCATTCTTGATCCACTCGAATTCACCTTTTGCGTTTAGTTTACCAATGATAACATCCATGTATTCATAAGACCAGTAACCATTGCTTCCACCCATTCCACCATATCCGCTATTCGAATTTTGAATATATCTTTCGTTGTATTGCTCGCCAACATAATAAGTAGCGTCGCCTACAGGTATAATATAATCTAATTTATATTTAAAATATTTTGATCGTCTTGCGTTCGACTCCAACGCCGTTAACATGGCATCATCAAAGAATTTAAATGTTTTAGCAGTCACCGCGTTAGTACCAACATTAATCTTAAAACTGAAAATACCACATTTTACAAGATCGCGGCCTTTTCTTTCAATAACATCTTTAATAAATCCGCCCATTACAATTTCATTATCTCCTGTTTTAGAGAATTCTATATCACTTACCAAATAATCATCATCAAAAGTTAACTCCAATTGCTTTTCCTTTTGATCAGCTGAATTCAGCGTGTAAAGATTCAAGCGGTAACGTTTTTCTTTATCGGTTGCTGATTTTGCAAGCGCATTATAGCCCCAATAAATATTGTCTTTATCGTCAAGGTACAAACCTAAAAATCCCACGCCTTCTGCTTCACCGCGAACGCCGCCGCCAAACATCGCTCCAAAAGCCATCGCTCCAAAACTGACACCATTACTGTGTAATTTCATGTTAACCGTTTTGGTCCACGTTTTTTTCATGGTCACCGCATCCATTAAAATAAAATCTGTTTTGTAAGTATCTTCTTTATTGGCTTTATGAGATGCCTTAATAATAAATTTAGTCTGGCTTGGGTTAGCGAAAATATCAAAATCCACAAATTCGTAATGATCAGCACTTATCACACACACTTCTTTAAGGTCATTAGATACTACACCTGCTGAAGAAATTGTTTGGAAGAAAAGCGACATTTTATCAGCCTTCTTATCGTATTCGCGTCTGAAAACAAAAACATTTCCGGATGCGTATTCCACGTCTTCGATTTTACTGCGACCCTCTTCGCTTAAATTTACCTCTTTAGAGAATTCAGGCTTTAAGGTTTTTTTATTATATTTTTCTACAATAAAAGAAGTTCCTTTTCCTTTACTTCTAATCCTATAGCAATAAAAGCTATTATCATCGCCGCCTAACATGCGGTTCATTTTCGCATCCCTGTCGTTATCCAACTCAGGACCATTGTTTAATTGCACCTGCGCAAAGTCAGACATGCAATAGAAAAGCATAGCTGTAAAAAATAATTTGATTTTCATATTTAGGGGTTTTTTTTATAAATATAATGTTTTTAAAATACTAAACAACATTTAGTTTTTTTAGGAAAAAGGCCTGTTTTGAGGAGTCAATTGGGCTTTATTTACTATTTTGCGTCATAAATTAAAGATGTTATGAAACGACTTTTACTTATTT
The DNA here is from genome assembly GCA_043745425.1 of Sphingobacteriaceae bacterium. GTDB lineage: Bacteria > Bacteroidota > Bacteroidia > B-17B0 > Aurantibacillaceae > JAHEYG01. Next base: position 5,892 of record JAYTSW010000345.1, read on the forward strand.
ATTTATTTGCGCAAGCCTTTTTTAGTCAAGCTCAGGAATCAAAGAAGCATATTGACATAAAATATATGTTTTGCTATAAGCAAACCTCGTTTAGTACGGATGATTATAAAATTTACATTGAAGATGCTATTAACGAAGATGGTCTTTCGAAATTCAAAATCCGGATTTTTAATAAAACTAATGATTATCTTATTTTTAAACCAAGCGATATTGTTTTTAAAATAGGAACGCAAGAGATTGCTTGCAAAGAAAAACAAATTTTGATTTTACCAAACGAAGAAAGCTGGAAAGTGTTAAGCGTAAAAGGGAAAGGATTTCAGGAAGAGAAATGGACTATTGAATTAAAACAAATGCATAAAATTTCTGCAAGTGTAGCTGCAATACAAACTGAGGATGTTGATTTACCTCTGACAAAAAATGATTTTACTGCTGGGAAATTTAAATGCACCATTAAAAAAGCAGATTTACGAACGGATAAATCTATTTTAAGATGCGAATGTATTTACGAAGGTGATGGGATAGGTATTTTATCACCGGGAAAATGTATCGCCAAAATGCCTAAAGGACAGGAAAACCCTAACGCAGATAAATTTAAATCTTGCTTATTGGAAAAAGGTAAAGGAGAAAATTTTTTAATTGAATTCAGAGAAATGAAAGGTGCCGGTGACATGCAAAAAAATCCATTTAAATTAGTTTGGGGCGAAACGTTTAAAGATTCGAAAATGGAACCGATTCCGGGAGGAAAAATTAATTTAGAATTAGACGGTCCGAAAACTGGGGAGAAAAATCAGTAGCACTTCATCAAGCTTAGCGCCCTATTCTTTTTTACATTTCGTAATGGTTCGGCAAGCTCACCATGACTTTGTCCTCCGAAATAAAACATTCAAATGAATTTTGTAGTTCAACAATCACCTCTGAAAATAAAAATAAAAACTTGTTTGGAAGTAGGAGTCATGGTGAGCTTGCCGAACCACGAATAAAGATTAAAAATACTCAAGCCCTTGAGCTTGACGAAAGGGCTCTAGCTAGATTTTAGAAGCGAGGTCAAATAATTTTCCCTCTTCAAAATAATTGGCCATTATTTGAATGCCCATAGGTAATCCATTACTGTGTTTGCCACAAGGAACAGAAATTGCAGGAATGCCCGCAATGTTTGCTTGCACTGTAAAAATATCTTCGAGATACATTTTAATCGGGTCAGCACTATTTTTTCCGAATTCAAATGCTGTTCCAGGAGTAGAAGGTGTAACAATAAAATCGTATTGCTTTAAAATTTCAAACGTTTTTTGTTGTAATAGCTTTCTTACTTTTTGTCCTTTTGCATAATAAGCATCATAATATCCTGCGCTTAAAACAAAAGTGCCCAACATAATTCGGCGTTTTACTTCTTTACCAAAACCTTCGCTGCGTGATTTTTTATAAGTGCTTTCTAAATCAGTTGCTTTTGTTGTTCTATAACCATAATGCACACCATCAAAACGGGAAAGGTTTGATGAAGCTTCGGCAGTAGTTAAAACATAATACACAGGCACTAAAAAATCGAGATAAGGAAAATCAACAGCTTCAACAGCATGTCCTTGTTTTTTAAATTCCTCTAATTTATTTATGACCGCTTGTTTTACTTCTGGGTCTAAACCATCAGCTTCAATGCAATCTTTTAAATACGCGATTTTATATTTGGTTGGTGAACTTGTCGAACTATTGTTTTCTGATTTTGCCGTATAATTCGGAACAGGTTTTTGAGAAGCAGTACTATCGTATTCATCAGCCCCTGCAATTGCTTCCATAATTAAAGCCGCATCTTCAACTGTTTTTGTTATTGGTCCAATTTGATCGAATGAAGAAGCGTATGCAATTAATCCCCAACGAGAAACTCTTCCATAAGTTGGTTTAAATCCAACAACACCACAAAATGAAGCGGGTTGGCGAATAGAGCCGCCAGTATCAGAACCTAAAGAAACGTGCGCAAAATTAGCTGCAACACAAGCTGCCGCCCCTCCCGATGAACCACCGGGGACAAATTTTTCGTTTAATGGATTCAATACTTTTCCGAAAGCAGAATTTTCGTTGCTACTTCCCATTGCGAACTCATCAGAATTTGTTCTTCCAATAATAATTGCATCTTCTGCTAATAAACGTTTAACAACAGTTGCTGAATATAACGATTCAAATCCTTCTAATATTTTTGATGAAGCAGAAACTTTATGGCCTTTGTAACAGATATTATCTTTTAAAGCAATAATTACTCCTGCAAGTTTTCCTAAAGGAACCGCAGATGGCCCCTGAGCTTGTCGAAGGGTTATTTTTTCGTCGACCTTTTTTGCTTGTTCTAAAGCTGCAGCTTCAAACACTTCTAAAAAAACATTTAAATTCTTTCTTTCAGAAATAGTTTTTAAAGTTTCATTTAAAACAGAAATGCAGGTTGTTTTTCCCGATTCTAAATCGGACTGCAAATTTTTTATAGTAGTGAACGCGTACATATTTAAATAATAAAGCGCCACTCCTTTACAGAATGACGCTTTAAAGATAAATTAAAATTTATTTTTTATCTGATTCTGTTGAATCAACTCCTTTTGAAGCGTCTTTAAAATCTTTAATACCACGTCCTAAACCTTTCATTAACTCAGGTATTTTTTTACCACCGAATAGTAATAAAACGATAATTAAGATGATGATGATCTCTGAAGGACCCATTCCTAAAATCAGTGTGAACAAACTTGTCATTTCTTTAAATTTAGGATACAAAGTTAATAAATTAAACTGGTATTGCAAATTGCTGAAAATGAGCTATTTTTGTGTAATTACGTGAAATAACATGATTAAAAAAATAGAACATATTGGCATTGCTGTTAAGAGTTTAGACAACTCGAACGCCTTATTTAAAAAGCTGTTTGGCAACGAACATTACAAAATTGAAAAGGTAGAAAGCGAAGGCGTTAGCACCAGTTTTTTTATGTTAGGCGAAACGAAAATTGAATTAGTAGCCGCCACAAACAACGAAAGTTCAATTGCAAAATTTATTGAGAAAAAAGGAGAAGGCATTCATCACATTGCGTACGCAGTTGATGATATTGTGATTGAAATGGAACGTTTAAAAAAAGAAGGTTTCGAATTAATTAATCAGCAACCAAAAGATGGCGCCGACAATAAGCTTATTTGCTTTTTACACCCTAAAAGCACAAACGGTGTTTTAGTTGAATTGTGTCAGGAAAAGAAAACAATGTGACAATTCGATAATTTGGCAATTCGACAATGGGTTTTGGTATTTAGTTAGACAACATAAGCGAAGGATTTCCTAATGAAAAAACATTTGAAACATTTAATATCGATAATCTGTTTTATTTCTTGGGCCGCCAGTCAAGCACAGGCATTTAGTAAGTATAAAAACACTTCTTTTTATAGCACTACAATTGTTGCTGATGGTAAAACTAAATACACTGACGTTAAATATGAATATATAAAAAAAGGCGATACAATTTTATTAGTTCACAAAGACTATTTAAATAAATTTCTTTTAATATTTGAGAAATGTCCAACTAGTTATGATAGCCTATTTAAAAACTTACTTTTAGTCGGTAAAAAAAATAAAATCGTTGATGATCAGGACAAAGTCTTAAATAAAATTCATTATAAAATCTATTCCGTAATCTCGGAAATTACAATTCACTATGGCGACAACGAAGTTATTTGGGAATTAAAAAATCTAGGTTATGGCTTAGGACAGAATCCATGCTATACAGTTCTGATTTTTAAATTAAAAGATAAATCTCTAACTGAAAGGGGAAAAATAGACAATCTTGAATTCATAAAAGCAAGGCAAGAAGAATGCGAAATGTAAATTGAGCTGGATCTATATCCTCATTGTCGAATTGCCAAATTATCGAATTGTCGAATTAATCTTCCATGCCTAAATGAATTAAAGCGTCGCCTTCGTTCACTACAGGTTGATTATTTATTCCTACAATATACCCATCTACACTAGCCAATACTTTATGCTCTTCGCCACCAAAAGGATTACAAATTACCCCAAGTAAATCATCTTTTCTTACATAAGCGCCATTACTTGCATTCATATGAAACAACCCACTCGCTGCTGCGCGAATCCATGTATCATCTTTCAATTTTACACTTGCATTATTCGGTATATCTAGATCCAACATTTTATACGCTTTCATTAAACGTAAACAACCACTCAATCCTTCATTAATAGACAAATAATCGAAACGCATACTTTCTCCGCCTTCAAAAACCAAAATCGGTTTATTTTTTTTTGCGGCTTCTTTTCTTAATGTGCCATCGCGGTATTTGCTATCAATAATTAATGGTGCAGAAAACTTTTTTGCTATTGCTAAATTTTCAGGGAAATCAAACACACAGCGAATTTGAGGGTAGTTGCTTATTTTCGCTCCCCCTGTATGAAAATCAATTCCGAAATCAATTAAAGGGATAATATGTTTCATTAAATCGTAGGCAATTCTGCTTCCTAACGAACCGTTTTTTGTTCCTGGGAAACAACGGTTTAAATCGCGCCCATCCGGTAAATCACGTGTTGAATATAAAAACGAAACAATATTTATAACCGGAATAGCGATGATAGTTCCGCACTTTAAATTCTTTACCTCATCACGCCCAACTAATTTTCTTATAATTTCAATTCCGTTTGTTTCTTCACCATGCAAACCTGCACTGAATAAAATAGTTGGTCCGGGTTTTTTTGAACGAATTACATGTACAGGAATCTTAATAGATGATTTGGTATGCAACTCATAAGAGTTTAAAATAACCGTTTTATTTTCCCCTACATTAATTTCCTGTCCGTTAATTGAAATAGTTGCCATACCAATTACTCTCCCGGTTTATTAAATTCGTTACGTTCAACATATTCAATTATTTTGCCGGCAATATCTAAACCAGTTGCGCCTTCAATACCTTCTAATCCCGGAGAGGAATTAACTTCCATAACTAATGGCCCTCTATCACTCTGCAATAAATCAACACCCGCAATATCTAATCCCAATTTTTTTGCCGCTTTAATGGCTATAGCTCTTTCTTCTGAGCTTAATTGTATAACCGTAGCGTTTCCTCCTCTATGTAAATTACTTCTGAATTCACCTTCTTTTGCCTGACGTTTCATCGCACCAACAATTTGTCCGTCCACCACAAACACACGAATATCGGCACCGCGTGATTCTTTAATAAATTCTTGGACCAAAATACTGGCATCTAATTTTAAAAATGCTTCTATCACCGATTTTGCTGCTTTTTGATTCTCTGCTAAAATAACACCTATGCCTTGTGTGCCCTCCAATAATTTTACAACACATGGCGCACCACCAATGGCTTCAATCACACTATCAATATCTTTATCTTTTGGTGAAGAGGCAAATGCTGTTTTTGGAATTCCCAAACCTGCGCGCGCTAATATTTGTAAGCTTCGTAATTTATCGCGTGAACGAACAAGCGCTTGCGATTCAACAGCTGTAAAAATTTTCATCATCTCGAACTGACGAACAACCGCCGAGCCATAAAAAGTTGCTGATGCCCCAATACGTGGAATAACAGCATTCACTCCTGTTACTTCTTTACCATTAAAATAAATATGCGGGCGGCCTTGCTCAATAACCAAAACACATTTCATGTGGTCAAGTAATACAACTTCATGTCCGCGTTGTTCGCCAGCTTCAATAAGTCGCTTAGTAGAATATAGGTTACGGTTTCGGGATAATAATGCTATTTTCATATCAAATTAAAGTCTAAATATATTCATTAATTGTTTTATCAATGCTTAATCCATCGGTATGAATTTTGTTTACATCTACAATAAATTTTCCTTTTAATAAACGACGCCCAATTAAAACAGGATAGCGCATACTTTCTCTGTCACTCAAAGAAAGTGTAGTGCGAATTGTTTTTTTACCAATTTTAATCGATGTTTTGATAACGTAACGCTCTTCCATTTCACCAAAAGAATTTTTAATTTTCTTTTTATAAAATTCAGTAAATTGCTGTGTGTGCTTTGAAAATTCAGGATGTGAACTATCCAATAATTTAAAACATAAAACAGAATTATTTTCAATTGTTTTAACATCGATATCAGTGCAATGAATGGATGAGGTGTAAGCGCCAGTATCTATTTTTGCTTCAAGCGAAAATAATTTCAATTCCGGGAAATCAACATACTCACGGCGACCAATTAAATGGATTTTATTTTTGGTTTTATTCATTACTTTTTCAGCCACTAATTACACTAATTTTCACGAATTAAAAAACCATTAATGCATATTCGTAAAATTCGTGGCTTCAATTTACAAAAAACTTACTGAATCTGGACACATTAACTTCTTCATTTAACGCTTCGTTAAACTTAATATGATTAACCAGTTTTTGAGCAAAATACGGGGCCAGCATAACGCCCTTAGTACCAAGTCCGTTAAATAAATACACATTATTATGTTTTGGGTGACGACCAATTATTGGACGGCGATCAATAACCGAAGGCCTTACCCCGGCCTCATGATGTATTACTTTATAATCAGCGTCTGTAATTTTTTTTAGTCTGTCCTGCAATTCATTTGAAGCGTTTTGGGATGGTGTGTCATTTAAAGTATCCCAATTGTAAGTAGCGCCTAATTTGTAAGTATTATTTTCTAGTCTCATTAAAAAAGCATTTTTGTTAATGATGTTAGAACCTATGTTTAAGTGATTTGATTCAACCGTTAACACTTCTCCTTTAGCAGGTTTAAAGGGAACATAATTAAAATAAGGATTGTTTTTTATTAAATAGCCATCAGCAAAAACAATATTTTTTCCCTCTATATTTTGGTAATTAATTTTTTCGGATATAGATACATCCACATAATTAAATTCTTCTTTTAATAAACTATTTCTGCTTTCTAAAAATTTCCTCGTTGCATTTAAAAAAGCCTTTACATCTAAATTTCCAGCTCTTAAAACTTTTGAATATCCGAAATTTGAATTTTTTATGCTCTTAAACTCTTCACCATTATAAATAGTTTTATCGATATAACTTTCTAATTCGTCACATGCTTTTTTCTTCCACAAATCCACTTCCTGTTGTTCAGAAAATAATTTGATGATGTGGCGTTCAGTAATTAATGGGACTTTAAAAAGTAGTTCTGTTTGCTTATAAAATCGTAACAGCTCAGGTAATAATTCGTCAATCATCCAACTTTTGGTGAGGCGTTTAAAAACAACCGGGTTCCAAATCCCTGCTGCAATTTTTGAACAGGAAGATAACTCATGCTTATCAATAACCATTACCGAGTAGCCTTGCTCTATTAATTTCAAGGATAGCACGCTGCCGGCTAGGCCTTGTCCAACAATTATAAAATCTACATTTACCATTAGGTGTTTGCCAAAAATTATTTCTTTTTGGGCTTGTATCCTCTTTTTTCGCCACGGTAAGCACCCGAAAAATAACAAATAATTCTTGCGCCAGCCATTTTTTGTTTATCACTTATATCCGCAAACAATTCTATACCTAAACCAATATCGTATTTTAATTTATACACTGCTTGCAAGCAAATATAACCGCCAATGGCAGTATTGTAACTTACCTTAAAAATGCCTGCTGAATCCGGTTTAGTTGCAGTCACAAAATAAGAATAGGATGGTCCGACAAATGCCGCCAGATTAAAGAGTGACTTCTCGTAACGATAACCATAACAAACATGCCCCGACAAATTAGTATTTCGCAAAAATTCATCGCCACTCATAAAAAATCCCATCTGAAAATATTCTTTTGTTAGATGAAATTGAAAGTCTGCATTTATACAACTTTGAACATTCTTTCTGATATCTGCATACGATTTTCCGGCACCAAACGTTAAATAAGAATTGTAAACACGATAGCGCTTACCATCATAAACAATTTCTTTTTTGCGGTTAAAAGGCAAAGTGTCTTTCTGGGCAACACAATAGGAAATACAAAACGTTAAAAATATGACTAAAGCCTTTTTCAATACTGCTAATTTACGTACAATCAATTATATTTTAAGGTATATTTGTTGTAATTGTGAGGTTTATCATTAATATATTTATTTTGCTGTCCGGAATTTTAAGTTCGTGTGGTGGTGGGCAATCGAGTTCGTCTGAGACTGCAGGGATTGATTCAACCGCTACTTCTTTTAACTGGATACAAGGCAAATATATTGTGATTAATGACCAATCAGGGTTTTACTATGAAGAATGGAAAAAAGTTGATAATAATAATTATAACGGCACCGGATATTTTTTAACCCGCGATTGCGTGGACACGATTTTTAGCATGAAAATGCGCCTGATTCATGAAAAAGAAAAAACAACTCTTTTTTATGACGTAAAAGATCAAAATAAAAACAAAGAAACCGAATTCACCTTAACAAAAGGTGAAAATAATATTTATGTTTTTGAAAACCCTTTCCGAGATTTTCCTTCGATTATGCAATATAAAATTATTGGAGATTCGGTTATAGAAGTTATTGAACGTGGTTTTGAAAAAAATAAAGAAAAAGTAGTAGAATATCGAGCTACAAAAATCAATTAGAAAAATGCTCGCACTTGTGCACCGCCAATATGTACAATTTTTGCATTAGGCGATTTTCTTCCGTCATAGTTAATACTAATCTGAATATTTCCTGTTAAATTTCGCTGGTAACTTAGGTTCCAGGTGTAATTATATCCCGGTTTTAATGCATTCAACATTTCGTATGCAACAGGAGAATTTTCAATATCGTTATAAGTTATCGTTAAAAAATCTGCTCGAAAATTAAAACTTCCTTTTTCCGATTGGTTGTAACGCATCTCTAAAGCGTAATCATTAATTAATGCTTTCTGAAAACCACCTTCACCAATATTTTGTTTTTGAGAATATTTATAAATACCACTTAATCTGAAAGCCGTGTTTGGCTGAAAACTCAACTTCTCTTCTATATCGTAATATTCGATTTTATAATTACGTGTTTGGAAAAATTGAGAGGCATACGTTTTATATCCTCCCGTATTATTACTTAATAAGCTCCACGCTTTTAAAAAGTTTAATCGAATGCGCACTTCATGCGAAAAATTATCGCGTGAATCAAAACCATTCAATAATAATTGCTTGCTTTTATTATTAAGAAATGTGTAATCCATACCGAAAAAAGTGGCCGACTGATTAAAAAACAAACTCTGCCTTAATGCATAATTGGTTGATAAAAGTGCAGTGTCGCTTACGTTACTCTTAAAAAAATTCTCGTTAAAAAACTGACCCTTATCATATGTTTTATTATCTACACGATAAACAGATTGAGTGGCAAAACGACCAATAAATTTAGTGATGCCGCCGCTACCATCTTTTACAAAAACTGAAGGCCTGAGATTAAAAGAAAAACTTAATTGATTTTGCAACACTTTTACATATTGATTAGTGGGCGTATACACACGAATAAATTTTGATTGATCGCCATACCTCGCAATTTCAAATTCATTTAATTCCTTAATTCCGTTGCCATTATAATCATTCCAGGTATATTGCCCTTGGCCTGGAGCAACTTCAATATAATAAAATTCTTTTTTGTTTTCTAAACCATAACCCGTTTCATAAAACAAAGTTGAAGTGATAAAACCTCTAATGAAACGCGGACTATATTCCAAGCGACTTAATAGCGTGTTATCAGGTTTTAATGAGTTGCCAACCACATTTTTTAAATGTAATTCGCGATACGTAAAATAAAAAGTAATAGGATGGTTACGAATACTGTAAAGGCCTAGTTGTAAACCTATGTTCTGCGCATAGGTGCTATCTTTTATTTCTTTGTTATAAGCCTGTTTATCTCTGCGTTCTCGATAAAATAATTTTACTTTATTTTTTGTTGAATCGGTATTTGAAATACTCGCCTCCCAATCCCAAAACTGATACGTGCGCGGCATTAATGTATTAGTTAATGAAGATCTGAATTGATTGTTTTCAAACTCATCACTTAGAGATAAACGCACCTTGCCAAAACCTTGTGATAATAAAGTTTTATGTCTGTAAAAAACAGTATTAATGGGACTATTAGTTGTTGTTAAGTAAGAACCATTATAATCTGAAATAAATTTTCCTTTCGTATAACGTCCTCCTAATTGCTGTTTGTACCCACTAAAAAAACTCCCTTCCTGAAAAGTATTAATGCCATAAATCAGACGATAGCGATTTGTTTTTTCAACACCAAATTCAGCCGAGGCAATGTGTTGATCGGCATGAATAACATCTACATAAGGCCGATTCCAATCACGCTGAAATTCTATAGAACGAAATCGTTCCACCTGCGTAAAATTTTGCTGAACGTATTCGTAATTAAAATTGTAAATCGCTTTTACGGGTGTTTTATCGTTGGTGTCTTTTTGTAGAACAGTTTTATTTAAACTTTTTAATTTATAACCATAGCCTTCATCGTTTTTACTATCGTAAGGGCTAAACGTATTAATATCATTTTTTGTATAAACGCCTTCCATAACCAAATTATGATTACTGTTAAAGGTGTATTCTAAACCGCCCGTTGCCATTTGGTTTTGCTTTGGTGTTACCAACGGAATAAGCGGTTCGTAATTTCCCTGCGGCACTCCACCTACAGGCGCTACCCATTTATAAACTTTACCATTGGCAGTTGAAGTTACTTGTATGTAATTTCCTTTTAGCGACCCAACAATTGAAAACCGTACACGGTACTTTGCACTATCAGGATTTGTGGAATACACAAAAATGCCCGGATATAAAACGCTACTAACCGTTGTGTCCTTTTTCCAATAAAAAACTTCCGAATCATTAAACGATGCGAGCTCTGCGCCAGAGTAAACAGCTTTGCTTAATGTATCACCAATATCAAACATAATTTTCTTTTGCGATTGGGTTAATGTTTGCTGAAGAGACCGGTTTTTATTATCCTGCTCACTAAAAAAATTTCCGAATATTTTTAGTCTCCCAATCTCTATTTCCTCACCAAAAAAAGCGAGCGACCGACCGTAATTTCGTTCAGCATACTGAAACTCCGCCGTAATACGTTTATCTTTTGTGATAATTTGTTTTGCTGTAAAAGTTATTTCAGCAGTATTGTAATCTATTATGTAATCGTTTTCTTGTCCGCGTTGTAATAATTTTCCGTCCAAATAAATTTTCTCTGTGCCTGATAAAACAATAATAAATGGTTCGTTGTTAGCCCCTACTAAACGATATGGTCCTTGATTGTTTTCAGTTCCTATTATAACATTACGTGCAAATTTTCCTTTCGATACAGCCCCAGCCACTTGAGTTTTAAAAGTCATTGGTTTGTTTCCCGCACTGTCTTTATAAGTATTAGAAATATAAGCCCCTTGCGCACGTTTATAAAAATTCATGAAATAAGAATTAGATGGTCGCGACAATTGATAATCGCCCACAATTAATTTAGTGTTGTAATTAGAGAGTTGTATAAACACTTTATCAAACTCCTGCAATTGAGCAGTAGTACCATCTGCCTGAAACGGAATATTATTATCGGTAGCCGCCATTACCATATCTATCTCAGGTGTTAGTTTTCCACTCACTTGTAAATTTAAATTGGAGTTTACCACCACATCCTGATTATTTCCAAACGTAATTCCTCGACTGATACTTCCGTTTTTATTTAGGCCATCATTCATAAATAAATTACTGGTATTTGTTTGTTCGGTAAACGAAAGACTAAATGGATTTTGTGGTCGCGATAAATCTTTTGTAATCAGCGAAGGATCTTTATGAAAATAACTCTTCTCGAAATTATAAGGGAATGTTTTGTAAGTGATCACAACCCCATCAGGCCGCGGACTTCCTTTTTGAAAAATAATAACGTGTCGCGAATAATCAATTTTATATTTTAAAGTTGAATCGTTAACATTAATACTCCCCGGCACTAAACTTAAAGAGTCAAGACGAATGGTATCGTTTGATGTGATGTATAATTTTGTTTTTTGAATTTGATTTAATTGCGAAAACGCCACTCCTGTTAAAAAACAGAAAACAGAAAGAAGCAGCCGTTGTTTAGTTTTCACAAAAAAAATAGATTTTTAAAGATATAAAATAACCATTGACCTTCTTATTTCATTTTAAACCAATGGTTATTCGATGTGACCTTAATAATTTTTTACACATCAAATAAGCTTCTTATGCCGATAGGAAGTGGTATACTGTAAAACGAAATATGACCTTTTAAAATTGTGTTTGCGAGACCATATTAAATTGATAATTTAGAGCCAAATTCATTAGAATTATGCCTCGAATTATTACATATAACGTTAACGGAATACGCGCTGCGATGGGTAAAGGATTAATTGATTGG
>JAYTSW010000346.1:0-4769 GCA_043745425.1 Sphingobacteriaceae bacterium
TATATTTGCTGTTTTAGCCGCAAGTGCATCTTACATTGCAGTACCCGCCGCCATGAAAATTGCGATTCCAAAAGCAAATCCTGGTCTCTATTTACCAATGGCATTGGCTGTAACCTTTCCACTTAATATTACTATTGGAATGCCCTTATACCTTTATCTCTGCCAAATGTAGTTCTCGTAAATAATAAACAGTGAAAGGAAATTTGGCCTTACCCTGTTTTCATATTTGTAACATTTTATTACAATTTATTTTTCTACGCATTTTACCAAAAAAACTTCTTGTTGTGATTGATTTAATCAATATTTGCTCATTTGATTCGAATTCATTAAACAGCGATTTCGAGATTAATTATTGTATGCAATCCTGATTGTGTATATTTGCAAACTAATTTTATTCCCTAAGAATCATGAAGCGTGTTATAGAGTATAGAAAACTTTTTGGTATTACTAAAGATGCTGATCTTGCAGAACTAAAAGTTATTTATAGAAATTTAATGAAAGAGTGGCATCCTGATAAATTTGAAGGAGATGAATCTGCTAAATTAGAAGCAGAAGCAAAAAGCAAAACCATTATTGAAGCCTATCATTTTTTAGTAAGCCTCTCACCTGAAACGCATTTGCAAAATAAAGAAGAGTACACAAATACAATTACAACCGCTGGTATCCAAGATTTTGAGTACAAAGGACAAACTCTTAAAGTTATTTTTAATGACGGAAGTGTTTATGAATACTTTAATGTACCAAAAGCAACTTATAATAAATTAATTAATTCGGCTACCCAAGTCCGATTTGCGAGAAGGCATATCTTTGAAAGTTTTGCATATAGAAAAGCGGTTAAAATTTCAGAAAAGGATTAACTGTATTACTTTAAATCCGCTTTCATTTGATTGTGGATTTTTATTTTCCTAAAACCTTTCTTGTCTTGCGTACAGGTTTCCCTGTTTCTACTGAGTTTTTACTACTCGATTTTTTTGATGATGATGAAGTCGACTTTTGATTGGTAATTGCACTTTTTATTTTAGTTTTCTTGGTTCTTTGTTTTTTATTTTCTAAAGCTTTCTCTAATTTTAAACCGTCTTCTGCTTTTTTTAATTGTTCTTTAGGATACGGTTCGCCTTCAATAATATCCATTGCCATTGCGTAGAATGTTTTCGCTAAAGAATAATTCTTTTTTTCAAGCGCCATATCGCCTAGTTTATTCGCGGTACAGAATTTTTGAATGAGTTTGTATTCGCCATCATTCATTGTTGTTCTTGGTATCAGGTTTTTTGTTGAATTGTTTTCAATTGTAACGAGAGATTGATCAAGTCCAAGATAATTCATGTCTTTCAAGTGTTTGGTGCTAATCATGCCAGCTATATTTATCGATGGCCTGAAGTTCGCATCGTTATTATTTGAAGAAACTCCTTTGGTTGTAACCAAAAATTTCTTAGAATTTTGTCCTGGAGAACTAATGGTCAAAGTGAATTCTCCATTGTGCGGAATATTTAATGCGAAGTTACCTTCAGAATCCGACTCAGATTGAGAAATTACTCCTGATGCATTCCGTAACTCAACAGAGGCTTTATTCACGAAAGTTCCGCTTTTCATCGCCTTATTGCTAAGTTTCCAATTCCTTAATTCAACTTTACCGTTGAGTTTAAAATTCCAATCTTGACTTATTAAAGAATTTGATAAGACCAAAAAACAGACAATGAAATATAGGATATTATTTTTTTTCATTTTTTTCTTATTCCTAAAACTAACCTTTTTTCAATCTATCTATTTCCTTTTCAATATACTTTTCTCCCGGCATTAATGTTTTTTGAATACGTTTTGCATAGTGAATACTGTCGAGGATTTCTTTTTGTTTTTCTTCAATTATTTTTTTACGATCGGATAATTGTTTTTCCGCTTTTTCTCTTGCCTTTACAAACTCACTTATTAAATACATATTCAATACTATTGGAATAATGCTAAAGTATTTCATCGGACCAATTTCTTTTGGGTCAGAAAATTCAGGAGGAAAGCAAAATAACGAAAAGTTTGAATTTGTATTATAAACACCAATAATGAAAAGAAACACTACGCTAAGAGAAATGAATAAACCCCATTTTCTGTCCATTAATAAGTAACCACATAAACAAAATAATAAAAAGAAAAGTGTTCCCTGTATGGTTACTTCACCATTATTAATTAGATAATGTCCGCCTAGCTGAAAAACAAAGTTGGTTATGAAAAAGTATGTGGCCGTTTTTACATTGGAAGTTCTTTTTAAAACAATCAATGCTATCATTAATGCTACAATCGTTGAAACGCCAAATACAACCTGCATGATGGATTTTGTAGCAATAAAAAGGTAGGGCAAATTAGTAAGAAGAAAAATAAAAGTAAAATTGAATAGAACCTCCGCTTTAACCTGTTCAAACACATCATCGGTTTTTGCGAGGGCTCCACCAATAAAGTAATTTCGAAGCGATTTAAAAGGGTTCATAGTATTTAACTGTCTTTGTTAGTTCTTTTATTTAAAATACGATCTAAATATTTTTGTGTGGGCAATAAACTCTGCTGAATCCGTTTAGCATATTTAATGCTGTCAATCATTTCTTTTTGTTTTTCCTCAATCATTCGTTTTTGATTAACAACTTCTGCCGTTCTTTCTTTTACTTGTTTTTCTAATGTGATATTTTGTTCTGATAATATTTTTTGTTTTTCTTTTTCTTGATCAATGCTTTTAGCTGACAATTCTTCCACTTCTGCAAGTTTTTTCTCTAGATGTTTATTGGTTTTAGCAAATTGTCTAGCTAAATAAGCGCTCATCGATAAGGGAATACTCACAGTGGAAATTAAAATAATAATCCCAACAATCGCGCCGGTCCAACCGCTTTGGTTAAATAAAAGATCGCTATGTCCTGTGGCGACTAGAGATATTGTAATTGTAAAGAAGGCAATGGTTGTAATAATGCCGCTTCCAATAATCCATGCGCCTTCTTTTTTCTTATAAATGGAGGCAACAATTATACGTAATGGTTCAACAACGACAAAAAGAGTAAGTAAATTACTTAATATTTTAATTGGCATTTTTAATTCAAAACTAATTATGTATACTATCATTAAACCTATCCACACCCATAAAACTTTCAGAATTTTATTATAGAAAATAGTATAAAGCATTGCTAAAAGTGCGGCTGAATAAAATAAGGGTACATACGGCGTTAAACTTAAAATGTTTTTAAGTAAATCGGGATCATCTGTAATTTGTAATAAAACCTGAACGAGAAAAACAAAACCAAAACACAATGCAAAAACACTATAGTAAAGATTTGATTTTGTTTTTGGATAGAAACTAAAAAATAGTAAATGTAAAACACCTAAGGCGAGAAAAAACGCAAAATAAAATACCATTATTGCTTTATAAAAGAAACTATTGTTTTGAAAGTAATTTAGTGCGGTGTCAAAATCACATAATTTAATATCAAATCCTGAATTAAGATGAAGCTTAGTATTCAAATTGCTTAAAGCGTCCCTGTTGTGATATCTTATTGCAATTAAATGGCTATTCCCTCCTGTAAATGTTATTAAGCGGGGCGAATACGAAGGAGTAATCATCGTATCCTTCGAGATATCATTAGGATCAATTTTTCCAAGTTTAATAATTAATTTACCATCCAAATAGATTTCAGATGCCCCTAATTGATTAGCCATAAAAGCTAATGGCTTATTTAAAAACTGAGAATTAACTTTAATTCTAAGTCTGAACCAGCCACAATTTTCAAATGTTTTTTTTGGAAGTTCATCCAAATCCAAAACTGTATTGAGGTATTTCCAATCTTTGTCAATGTAATTTGTATCAGCCCATGAACTATTATCTCCTTTTTGATATTTCCAGCAATGATTTAAACTAATACCGGGAATAATTCCTTGATTTGGGTTTAAGTCAGTAAGGCGATCTATGGTAAAAACAGAATCTGATTGTGAAAAGTAGTTAAGTACCAAAAAATTCAGCAATAATAATAAAACATATCTTTTTATAAATGAATACAATTGCCTATTTATTATTTCTTAAACTTTGTTTTTATACTGCCCCTTACTTTTTCTGATGTTAACAGCAACGACTTTATATTCCGGACACATAGCTTCGCTATCGTGTTCATCGCTAGTAATGATGTTTAACATCACTTCAGGAAAATGGAAAGTAGTACTTAAAATGCCTGGCTTCACTTCATCTGTAATTCTAGCTTTAACATCCACTTTTCCGCGAGGAGATTCAATGCACACCATGTCACCTTCATTTATCAAATGTTTTTTAGCATCAGTAGGATGTACCATAACCACATCTTCAGTAAGAATATCTACGTTACCGGTTCTTCTTGTCATGGTACCGCAATTATAATGTTCTAATTCTCTATTTGTAGTGATGATGTAAGGATATTCTTTTCCGTTATTTTTTGTTTCAGCACTTTCTTTCCAATCAAAATAATGGAATTTACCTTTTCCTCTTTGGAAAGTTTCGAGATGTAATATTTCGGTATCAGAACCATCTTTTAATACAGGCCATTGTTTTCCGTTATCTCCTAATTCTTCCCATTTCACACCGGCAAAAAACGGAACAATTTTAGATATTTCTTCCAACATGGTGTCAGCTTGATATGGAGGCTGAGCATATCCCATCTTATTCATGATATCTACTAAAATTTCCCCATCACCTTTTGTTCCTTCTAATGGTTCAACTGCTTTTTGTACTCGCTGAATTCTTCTTTCCGCATTGGTGTAAGTACCACTTTTCTCAA
>JAYTSW010000347.1:0-4759 GCA_043745425.1 Sphingobacteriaceae bacterium
TTTTATAAAAAATAGAATTATTACCATCGCCCATCATTTTAGCTAATAAATTTAACGCCGGTTCATCACGATTATATTGAGGAACTGTAGGGTATACACGTAAGTTTAACGGTAAATAAATATTGTCTTTGTAAGCTACATACTTATCTGTTGCTAATGTTACAGGTGGTACGCGCATTTTCTTTACTTCTGGACAAGGCTTTAAGGAGCCAAAATATTTCTCGGCTAATTTTACAACATCAGCTGACGTTACATCTCCACTTATCGTTAAGATAGCATTGTTTGGACCATACCAACGTAAAAAGAAATTTTTCGCATCTTCAACAGTTGCTCTGTTTAAATCATCAACGTAACCAATAACAGGCCAGCTGTAAGGATGTTTATCCGGATATAAAACTTTTCCGATTTCTTCAACGAACGCCATAGCGTAAGGTTGATTTTCCACATTTTGTGATTTTTCGTTTTTAACGGCATCACGTTGGTTTTCGAATTTCTTTTGTGTTAACGAATCTAATAAGAAACCCATACGGTCAGCTTCTAACCATAACGACATTTCTAAATAGTTAGACGGAACATTTTCAAAATATACAGTTCTATCACGAGTAGTATTACCATTCATATTACCACCTGCAGTACTTACCATTTTAAAATGTTCTTCGTCGGCTACGTGTAATGAACCTTGAAACATCATATGTTCAAAAAAGTGAGCGAAACCAGATTTGCCAATAGTTTCACGATCGGAACCTACTTTATAAGTCACTAATGTGTGAATTAAAGGATCGGAATGATCTTCCTGTAATAATATGGTTAAACCATTAGGTAATTTCCATTTTTCGTATGGAATTACAATTTTCCCTGGTTGTTCAGCTACCTTCTCTACTAATGTAGGTTGAGCCATTAAAGTTGTTAAGCCTAAAAGACTTAACGCTAGTGTTGCAATGATGCTTTTTTTCATTTTGGTTTTTTTGTTAATGAAGTGTCCCGATAATTTTCGGGACTACTTCGTTATTTTGTGTCGCTAAATTATATTAAAATTGATTTACGTTAGTACCACTTATTGGGTGATATCCCCCGTTGGTGTATTATTTTCCGGATTTTCAGGTGTTATTTCAGGGTTTACAACTGTTTCACCATTTTCGCCTTCCACTTCATCTTCGTGGTCAACTTTGGTAACAGCTGCAATTTCGTCGGTTTCCTGTATATTAATTAACCTTACACCTTGTGTAGCACGGCCCATAACCCTTAAATCTTTTACTGCCATACGAATGGTAATTCCATTTTTGGTGATAATCATTAAGTCGTTATCATCAGTAACCGATTTAATTGCTACCAGATTTCCGGTTTTATCAGTTATGTTAATGGTTTTTACACCTTTTCCACCACGATTTGTAATACGGTATTCATCAATTTCAGAACGCTTACCGTATCCTTTTTCAGATACAACTAAAACGTTAGCACTTGGATTGTCAATACAAATCATACCAATTACTTCATTCTTATCGCCTTCTTCATCCGCTAAATCAATACCAATTACACCAGAAGCGTTACGTCCCATTGGACGAACTTTCTCTTCGTTAAAACGACAAACTTTACCCAATTTGGTAGCTAACATAATTTCGTTTTTACCATTGGTTAAAGCTGCTTCTAACAATACATCGCCTTCGCGAATTGTGATGGCGTTGATACCATTTGCGCGTGGACGAGAATAAGCTTCAAGCGTTGTTTTTTTGATGATACCTTCTTTAGTACATAAAATAATAAAGTTATTATTAATGTATTCTTCGTCAGCTAAATTTTTAACGTTAATAAACGCTTTAATTTTATCTTCCGTTTGTATATTTAATAAATTTTGAATCGCACGTCCTTTGCTTGTTTTATTTCCTTCTGGAACTTCAAAAGCACGTAACCAATATACTTGACCTTTTTCTGAGAACAATAATAAATAGTTATGTGTTGAGGCAATAAACATGTGCTCAATAAAATCTTCCTCGCGTGTGGATGATCCTTTACTTCCTTTTCCTCCTCTGCCCTGCGCTCTGTATTCAGCAAGATTAGTACGTTTAATATAACCCATGTGAGAAATGGTGATTACCACATCTTCATCCGCAATCATATCTTCCATACGAATGTCATCACCTGAAAAAACGATATCAGTACGACGAGCATCGCCATATTTTTCTTTTATCTCAAGAATTTCATCTTTAATTATTTTGAAACGAAGAGCTTCATCGTTTAAAATACTTGTTAAATGAGCAATTAATTTTTTCAGCTCTTCGTATTCACCTTTTAATTTATCGCGTTCTAGTCCGGTTAAAGCGCGTAAACGCATATCTAAAATAGCACGACTTTGAATTTCGCTTAATGTAAAGCGACCCATTAATTCTTCGCGAGCAGTATCAGGGGTTTCGCTTTCACGAATCACTTTAATTACTTCATCTAAATGATCGATAGCAATTAATAAACCTTCTAAAATATGCGCACGTTTTTCGGCTTGTGCTAAATCAAATTTAGTACGGCGAATAACTACGTCATGTCTGTGTTCAACAAAATAATGTATTTGATCTTTTAAATTCAGCATCATTGGTCTTCCACCAACTAATGCAATGTTATTTACTGAGAATGAGGTTTGTAATGAGGTATACTTATATAAATTATTTAATACAACATTTGAAATTGCGTCGCGTTTTAATTCATATACAATACGCATTCCATCTCTATCCGATTCATCGCGGATGTCTGAAATGCCTTCTAATTTTTTATCATTAACTAATTCAGCGGTTTTCTTAATCATTTCCGCTTTATTTAACTGATAAGGAATTTCGTTAACGATAATTCTCTCTCTGTCTTTATGATTTTCGATAACGGCTTTTGCACGTAACACAATTCTGCCACGTCCTGTTTCAAAAGCTTCTTTCACGCCTGCAAAACCATAAATAGTTCCACCAGTAGGGAAATCAGGAGCCTTTACGTGTTCCATTAATCCGGCAATGTCAATATCGCGATTATCAATATAAGCTATACAAGCGCTACAAATTTCAGTTAAGTTATGGGGTGCCATGTTCGTGGCCATACCTACTGCAATTCCGGAAGCGCCATTCACTAATAAATTAGGAATACGCGTTGGCATTACCGTTGGTTCAGTTAACGAGTCATCAAAGTTCGGTTTGAAATCAACTGTATCTTTTTCTAAATCAGAAATAATTTCTTCTGCAATTTTGCGTAAACGCGCTTCAGTATAACGCATTGCTGCAGGAGGATCACCATCAACACTTCCGTAATTTCCTTGCCCGTCAACCAACATATAACGCAAGCTCCAATCTTGAGCCATACGTACCATTGTATCGTAAACACTTGCATCACCATGTGGGTGATATTTTCCTAAAACTTCTCCAACAATACGGGCGCTTTTTTTGTAAGGCCTGTTGCTCATTAATCCAAGTTCTAACATTCCATATAAAACGCGGCGGTGAACCGGTTTTAAACCATCACGCACATCAGGTAACGCACGTGATACAATTACCGACATCGAATAATCGATGTAAGCTGTTTTCATTTCATCTTCAATGTTAATGGGGATAATTTTCTCTCCGTCTGCCATAGTAGCTAGTTAATTTTTGTTTGTTTATTTTAAGTTATTTTGATTCTTTGAGCTCTGTTTTATGAATTATTATTAGGTCATTTTGAAACCTTAAAATCATAAAAATCGTACACCATAAAAATCCTCTTATTTCCCCCTAAACTAGCCAAAAAAGTGCTATTGGAACTCAATACTTATCAACATTTTTATTGTTAAAAAATGTGTTTTTTGAGTCAGTCCAAAGCTCTTTTTAAACCTTACTTTTGATTGTGGCATCATATATGCTATACTAATTTAAAAAAGAACTATTATGGAAGCTAAATTTTCGCCCAGAGTAAAAGATGTTATCACTTACAGCCGTGAGGAAGCATTACGATTAGGGCACGATTTTATAGGCATAGAACATTTAATGTTAGGAATGATTCGTGACGGTGAAGGCGTTGGTATTCGTCTCTTAAAAAAATTGACTATTGATACTCAGGAGCTTCGAAAAAATATTGAAAACAGTTTAACACCAGGTACGCGAAAGTCAAATAACTTGGCTAATATCCCATTAGTAAAACAAGCCGAAAAGACATTAAAGCTGACATATTTGGAAGCAAAAACGTTTAAGGCAGTACAAATTGGCACAGAGCATTTATTGCTTTGCATTTTAAAAGATGCCGATAACGTAGTTACAAAAGCTTTATTAAAAGTTGGTGTAGATTATGAATCTGTAAGAGTAGAATTAGAAGGTTTTATGGATAATCCTCATAAAATTGAAAATACTGCAGCCGATGATGATGAAGGTGAAGAAACCGGATTTGGTGGTGGCGTAGGTGGCGGACAAGGAGGTTCAACCAAGAAACAAGGCGAGAGTAAATCGAAAACGCCTGTTTTAGACAACTTTGGCAGGGATTTGACGAAGATGGCCGAAGATGGCAAATTAGATCCCGTAGTAGGCCGTGAAAAGGAAATTGAGAGGGTTTCTCAAATCTTATCGCGTCGTAAAAAGAACAATCCTATTTTAATTGGTGAACCAGGTGTGGGTAAATCATCTATCGCTGAAGGTTTAGCATTACGTATCGTTCAACGCAAAGTAAGCCGTGTTCTATTCGGAAAACGTGTTGTGACTTTAGATTTAGCAAGCTTAGTGGCTGGAACAAAATACCGCGGACAATTTGAAGAGCGCATGAAAGCGGT
>JAYTSW010000348.1:0-4745 GCA_043745425.1 Sphingobacteriaceae bacterium
CGCATTCCTGAATTATCAGAATATCAGCATTAAGAGTTTCTAGAAAGTTAAACTTCTTTCTGAAAGCCCCATTGCAATTCCAGGTCAGTATTTTTATTCTTTTTTTAATATAGCAATACTTTAAATTAAAAGTCCGGGCACTCAACCCGGACTCATAAACAAGAAAAAACTTAAACAAACAAAAAAAATCCGCCGCGGCGGACACGCGATAAACTCAAATAAACACTTCGGTTTTGCTTTCTTCAATCATCTTTTTCAAGTTAATTAAAGCATAGCGCATACGGCCAAGTGATGTATTGATGGATACATTACAGAAATCTGCAATTTCTTTAAAACTCATATCGTAATACATGCGCATAATTACTACTTCCTTTTGCTCATCAGGTAAAGAACCTACCATACCGCGTATTTTTTTTCGGAATTTTTTTTGTTCTTCACTATTCTTAAAACTAGCATCATCACTTGGTATAGTTGCAAAAACATCCACTTCCTCACCATCTTCTGTTACATAAACCGGAACAGTTGGTAGTTTTTTGTTTTTACGGAAATGATCAATGATTAAATTACGTGCAATACGCAATATCCATGGTAAAAATTTTCCTTCTTCAGAATATTGGTTACGTTTTAAAGTTTGTATCACTTTAAAAAATGTATCCTGAAATATATCTTCTGCTAAAGCTCTATCGCGAACAATAACATAAATGCTTGAGAAAATCCTTCTCTTGTGGCGTTGTAATAATGTAGCTAGAGCTTCTTCGTTGCCATTGATGTAGAGTTGTACTAACTCATTATCCTCTTGAATTCGAACAGACATGCATTTTCCCTTTTTAATTAGTAATGGTATCGGGTGTAAATGTCTATTCTATGGCAATTGTTTTTAGTGGTTATTAAGGCAAATATATCTTTAAACATTAAAATAACAAAAAATTAACCTCCCATAATGAGTGAAATGCGCATTTTAATGAGTGAAAATGTTAAAACGTAGAAATTAAGTTTTTTTTAATCAACGATTAAACGACTAACTATCAACTATTTACCGACTTAATAACAATGTTTAAAAATACCTTTTACAAAGCTTAATTTTGAGGTCTGTGAGCAAAGAAAAAGACATTTCAGTACTTAGTCCTAAAGAATTCATCATCATTAAAGGCGCACGCATGCACAATTTAAAAAATGTGGATGTGGCCATTCCCAGAAACAAATTTATTGTCATTACCGGTTTATCGGGTTCAGGAAAATCATCTTTAGCTTTTGATACTTTATATGCAGAAGGTCAACGCCGTTATGTAGAAAGTTTATCTGCGTATGCGCGACAATTTTTAGGACGATTAGAAAAACCACAAGTTGATTATATAAAAGGAATTTCTCCTGCCATAGCCATCGAACAAAAAGTTATTTCACGTAACCCCAGAAGTACAGTTGGAACGATTACTGAGATTTATGATTATTTTAAATTATTATTCGCACGTGCCGGAAAAACATATAGTCCCGTTACAGGTAAACTAGTGAAACGAAATAATGTCACTGATGTTATTGAATTTGTTACGAAACTAAAAAACGAAACCAAATGCTTAATCCTCTGTAAAATAATTGTTTTGAAAGGAAGAACATTAGCACAGACTTTAGACTTATTATCACAGGCAGGATTTTCAAGAATTATTTTGAATGGTGAGATTGTAAAGATTCAGGAAACAGATACAAAAAAAATAAAAAGTGCTGATGAAGTTTTTTTATTGATTGACCGTTTAGTAGTGAATAACGCTGATGAAGATTTTGGCGGACGAGTTGGTGACAGCGTACAAACAGCTTTTTTCGAGGGAAAAGGTGATTGTTTGATTTGGTCCTTCGGCGAAGCTCAGGATGACAAAGCTGTGTATAAAAAACATCTTTTTTCGAATTTATTTGAAGCCGACGGTATTACATTCGAAGAACCGGATGTGAATTTTTTCACATTCAACAATCCAATTGGCGCCTGTAAAACTTGTGAAGGTTTTGGAAGTATTATTGGTATTGATCCTGATTTAGTTATTCCCAATAAAAGTTTAAGTGTTTACGATAGCGCCGTTGCCTGTTGGAATGGTGAGATGATGAGTCAGTACAAAAAAGAATTAATTAAACACGCACATAAATTTAATTTCCCTGTTCATAAACCAATTGCAGAGTTAACTAAAACACAATATAATTTATTGTGGAACGGTAACGAACATTTTGAAGGCATTAATGATTTTTTCAAAATGCTGGAAAAAGAAAGTTACAAAATTCAATACCGCGTTATGTTGGCGCGTTATAGAGGGAAAACAACTTGTCCGGATTGTTTAGGAACTCGCTTACGCAAGGATGCCAATTACGTAAAAATAGCAGGTAAAAACATTACAGAATTAGTGTTAATGCCTGTATCAGAATTGTTACCATTTTTTAAATCGGTTGAATTAAATGAACACGATACAAAAATCGCAAAACGTTTATTAGTTGAAATAACAAATCGTTTACAATATTTAATGGATGTTGGTTTAGGATATCTGACTCTTAATCGTGTCGCGAATACTTTAAGTGGCGGCGAAAGTCAGCGCATTAATTTAGCAACATCATTAGGAAGCAGTTTAGTGGGCAGTTTATATATTTTAGATGAACCAAGCATAGGTTTACATCCAAGAGATACTGAGCGCTTAATAAAAGTATTGAAGTCTTTACAAAGACAAGGTAACACAGTAATCATTGTTGAGCACGACGAAGATATTATGCTTGCTGCTGATGAATTGATTGATATTGGTCCGGAAGCAGGGACTAACGGTGGGCATCTTGTGTTTCAGGGAACTCACAAAGAATTATTAAAAGACAGCGAAAGTTATACAGCTAAATATTTAACCGATAAATTAAGAATTGAAACGCCAAAAACCAGACGTAAATGGAAAGAATTTATTCAGGTAAAAAATGTTAGCGATAACAATTTAAAAAACGTAAGCGTAAAATTCCCGCTAAATACATTATGTTGCGTTACAGGTGTGAGTGGTTCAGGAAAATCTACTCTAATAAAAAAAGCATTAATCCCCATTATGCAACGTTATATTGAAGGATATTACGAGCATACAAGTCACGAACATTTAATTGGCGGCAGTTTAAAACAAATAAAACAATTAGAGTACGTTGATCAAAACCCTATCGGTAAATCATCGCGAAGCAACCCAGTTACTTATATAAAAGCTTACGATGAAATACGTAATTTATATTCCGACCAAGGTTTAGCAAAACAAAGAGGCTTTAAACCTTCACACTTTTCTTTCAATGTGGATGGTGGTCGCTGTGAAGTTTGCGAAGGCGAAGGACAAATTACCGTTGAGATGCAATTCATGGCCGATATTCAATTACCATGTGATGCTTGCGGCAGTAAACGTTTTAAGAGTGAAATTTTAGAAATTTTATATAAAGGAAAAAATGTTTCTGACGTATTGAGCATGACCGTTAGCGATGCTGTTGTGTTTTTTAGTCAGGATAAAGAAGATAGAACAGCGAAACGTATTATTGAAAAATTAAAAGCGCTTGATGAAGTTGGTTTAGGTTATGTGCAACTCGGACAAAGCAGCAGCACGTTGAGTGGTGGCGAAGCGCAACGTATTAAATTAGCATCCTTCTTAATTCAAATAAATAATACATCTCCTACCCTTTTTGTATTTGATGAACCAACAACCGGCTTACATTTTCATGATGTTGCCAAATTATTAAAATCCTTTAATGCTTTATTGGATAAAGGTCATTCAATAGTGGTAATTGAGCATAATCTTGAGGTGATAAAGTGCGCTGATTGGATTATAGATTTAGGTCCGGAAGGCGGCGAAACCGGCGGAAACGTTATTTTTGAAGGAACGCCTGAAGAACTTATTAAGAGTAAAGAATCACAGACGGCGAGGTATTTGAAGGGTAAGATTTAGTTTCTTCTTCATTCAGACTCACCCCCGTCCCCTCTCTGTTTACAGAGAGGGGCGATACATTCGTTTTTACAAAGAGATAATGGAATTACTACTCAAAAAGAAATGTTTTTAATGTCACGAATCTTCTCCCCCTCTCTACGTGTAGAGAGGGGGTTGGGGGGTGAGTCAAATTGCCTCCAAAATCTCAATTTTTTATTGTATTTTCAAGCTTTCAAAAATGGCAACTTCATTCAGCATAAAGCTTGGTAATTTTTTATACAAAACCTCATTTCCTTTGTATAAAAAAATGTATTCTGTTTTCAAGCACAAACAAGATGCTTTTGAAATTGAATTATTAAAACAACACATTAAACAGGGAGATACAGTTTTAGATATTGGCGCCAACATTGGTTTTTACGCGACTATTTTATCTAATATTGTTGGTGAGAAAGGAAAGATTCATTGCTTTGAACCAGATGTTACAAATTTCAATCACCTTAAAAAAACAACAGCTTCATACAAAAATATTATCATCAACAATAAAGCTGTTGGTCCGAATACAGAGAAATTAAAAATTTATACTTCTAAAAATTTAAATGTAGATCACCGCACTTACAAACCTGAAGAATACGATCAAGAAATTGAAATTGACGCAGTGAGTATCGACGATTATTTAAAAGGCGCGAAAGTAGATTTTATTAAAATGGATATTCAAGGCTTTGAAATGGAAGCCATGAAAGGAATGAAAAATACTTTGAAGAACAATCCTAACGTAAAAATGATTTCAGAATTTTGGCCTTACGGATTAAGAAAAGCTGGAAGTTCTTTACGCGATTATTT
>JAYTSW010000349.1:0-4740 GCA_043745425.1 Sphingobacteriaceae bacterium
AATTGTTTGAAGGCGTTGAACACGAAGATTTAATAAAAGACGATTTTGAATTAGCTCTTGCATCTGCACGATTACTTGGCAGACAAATTAAAAACATCGCATCGAGCAGTCAGGAATTATCAATTAAATTAAACCAAATTTTAGTAAGCCGTTTAAAGGGCTTTTCAGAATTAGAAATTGATTCAATGTATCAAGTAAGAGATGGTGGCGATACGTTGGTTGAGCGATTTAAATTAGTTATTGAAGTAATAAAAGGACTGAACGATTAAACAATATTATTTTAAAAAGGAAGCTACCAAAGAGACCATTTTTTAACTAAATTTCATACTTATAAATGACCGTTTTTAAAAACATAAAGGAACTTATTAAGACTCTTGACTGGTCTAAAGAATTGCTATCAGAAATGTTTGAGAAGCGAAACAGTTTTTCATATAAGTATGATATGGCAATTCAAGTTTTGTGCGATGTTGAGAGAGTTGAAAAGCTTATAGAAACAGAAGTTATTAGGAAAAATGGTGCTTATCTTGAAATTGATGAGCAATATTTAGATTTTTTTGAACTTGTGCTTGAGGTAAACGAACAAATAAGCACAGCGTTTATTCAAGAGAGCATTCAGCTTGTCAAAGACAGTATAAATTTCTACTTGAAGGAAAACAATGCAGACAAACAATTTTCATATCTAAAACAAACAAAATCAGCTTTACAAAAAATCGGAAGAATAATCAACAGAAGTATTATTGACCTTAATAGAAATATTGACAATACGTTTAAACACGAATCAAATTATAAAATCAAAATAGACAGACTTGAAAATTTTGATGTGAAGAGAACGCAAATCAAAGATTTAATTGAGCAAACAGACGATTTAATTACTAATGACGAATTAACTTTTTTCAAAACAGCTTCAGATATTGAATTAAATCAAATTGTAAATAAACTTAGATTACAGTTGGCGGATGCTCGACATAATATAAGTGAAACCCACAATCAAATTATTGAATACATCAATCAAACAAAACATAAAACTCAATTACTTGAGAAAGTAAAGCAGGTAAAGTATTTGAGAGATATGTTTGAATTAAAATCTAAAACAAATTTTGAAGCTATTCTAATAAATAATAACGCTTTGCTCTTTTCAAATAAATTGCAATTCTCAACCAAGTTGTCAATCGACTATCTGCAAACAGATGAAGGAAGGGATATTATTGATAAAGCAATTAGAAAGTTTAAAACTGAAAATAAACCAGTTATTCAGTTTTCTGAAATCATTTCGGATAACTACCTTCAAACGGAAGTAGAACAAGAGTATTTTATAAATATTGAAGAGGTTAAAAGAGGATTTATTGCATCGGGAAATCATTTGTTTGATTTCATTATGAGTTATAAATTTCCAAGAGAAGTTGATTTTGGTGAAAGGGTTACTCTTTTTTGCAGATTAGCTTCTGTTTATGAGAATGAGTTTAATATTAGTGACAATTATACAAGAAAAGAAGATATAGAATTTGCAATGATTTATCCGAAATAAAATATGAATTTACCTGAAAAAACCAACGATATATTTGAACGACTAAGCAAAGGGCAATTTGTTTGTTCCGATAGTACAGATGAACATATTTGTAGGTTATACGATATTATCAAAGATAATGAGGATGTTTTATATGACTATTTTTTAGCCATTAATTTTGTTTTAGAAAAAGGCGAAGACCACTTTTATTTTTCAAAACGAGAAGGAAAAGTGGACATAGAAAATAAAATCCTTAGAGCCGAAAAATGGATTGATTTAATTGATTTTCTTAAATCGTATGATAATTCATTCACGAAAGGTTATCGCTTTTATCCAAACGATATAGAGGTTAAAATTAGGGTTGATATTAGCCTTAGAGATAAATTAGACAACTTAAAAAGGCATATTGGAGATGCAAAGAGTTATGACGAAAAAATAAATTCGCTTATAAAAACATTAGAAAAGGAAGGGTTCGTAGAATTAGAAAATGAAATTGGCAATCAATACAAGGTCGTTGCTGCTTTCAAGTATGTTGAACAATTAATTTTAAGTATTAATATCCCTGAAGAAATACAGAATGAGATACCTGAATAAAGTAATATTAATAAACAGTGCGTTTGTAAAGTATGCCGAAGTGCAAGTTGGTGGTAATGTGCATTTTATTGGTACGCAAGGCGTTGGAAAAAGCACTTTGTTAAGAGCAATTTTGTTTTTTTATAATGCTGATACACAAAAATTAGGAATTGAAAATGATAAGAAATCATTTAGTGAATATTATTTCCCAAATGCCGATTCATACATTATTTATGAAATAGCAAAAGAAACTGGTACATACTCGCTATTGTGCTATAAACATTTGGGTAAAATTTGTTTCCGCTTTTTTGACAGCGAATACAAACAGAGTTTGTTTATTAATGAGCAACATAAAGCTTACGAAAATTGGGAGCAAATAAAGGAGCAACTCAATATAAATCAAATTGCATCTTCCAACAAAATTGATAGATACGAAGATTACAGAGACATCTTATACGGCAACAATGATGGTAAAAAAGAATATAGAAAATATGCTTTGCTTGAAAGTAAACAGTACCAAAACATACCGAGAACGATTCAGAATGTTTTATTAAACGCAGAACTAAAAGCTGAATTTATAAAACAAACAATTATAAAATCGTTAAGTGATGATGATATAGAAATAGATTTAAAAATTTATATCCACGAGCTTAAAAGTTTTGATGCACAGCTTACCGATATAAAGAAATGGACAGAGAAAAATAAGTACGGTGAGGAAATAGTAAAGAAACAAGCCGAACAGATTGCAAAATTACACACGACATTAAAACATTTAGAGCGAGAAAAACATCAACTATCAAAGGAATTGGCTTGGGCAATAAATAATATTGAAGTTCAAAAACCAAAACTCGAAGAAAAATTAGAATCACAGGAAGGTAAAAAGACCGCACTTTTAAAAAAGATTGCAGAGCTAAACGAAGTTTTTCAAAAGAAAAGAGATAAAATACTTGGAGAAATAAAAGTTCTAAAAAACAATATTGATAAAGCTAAAGAGAAGGAAGATGATTACAAGCAAAAAAACATTGAAGACATTATACAACGAGCGTCAAAAAAAACCGTTTTGCTTTCTAAACAAGAAAATTTATTAAACGAGAAGCAAATTCTTTCTGAACAGTTCACAGAGCTAACACAGCGTTTCGATGCATTATTAAAAGAAGTTGAAAATCAAAAGCAAAGATTTGAAAATATAAAGGAGAAAGAAAAAATTAGTATTCAAGGCGAATTTCTCTTTTTTAAAGAGGGAGTAAATACATTGCACAATAAAATAATCAAGCAAATAAAAGAAGAACATAAAGAAAGACTTGAAACAGCAAAAATATTTTTGGAAGATAAAAGAAAGGCAGTCTCATTATTAAGCAACAAAAAAACTGAAATTAAACATAAGCGTTATTTAGAAACAGAAATAGAAAGCAAAAAATCTGAAATAAAGGACTTGATAAATTCTAAGTTAACAAATCAGAATCAAATTAAACATTTTAAAACTCAGATAGAATCAATACAAAAACAATTTGAATTAGAAGAGCAAAATAAACGAGATATTTATTCAAGGCTAATTGAAAAATTGAATGAAAAAATTCAAGTCTTTCAAGCAAAAATTCACGAGATAAATTTCAATATAGATAATAGCAAAGATTCATTATTCGGCTGGTTAAACGATAATTATTCAGGATGGGAAAAAACAATAGGGAAAGTAATTAATAACGACAAAAACGTATTGTTTAATTCATCTTTATCGCCAAAATTATTAGCTAAATCATCTACATTCTATGGAATTGAGTTAAACCTTAATGAAATAAACAACAATATTAAAACGATTGCAGACTATCAAAAAGATAAGGCGGATTTAACAACTGAAATAGAAACTGTAAAAAATAATATCGCTGAACAAACAATAGTTTTAGAAAATGATTTAGAAAAATTAAGAAATAAATATCTTCCTAAAATCAAAGAATATAAAGAGGAAGTGAAGGAACACACTTATCACAGCGAACAAAACGAATCAAAACAAGATGCTGCGAAATTAGCTTTGATTGATTTTGAAAAAAATGCAAAAGCCGAAAAAGAAAAAGATTTTGCCAAAATTGATAGTGAAATTGGCGAAGCGACAGCATTAGAATTAAATGCAAAGGACGCTCTTGAAATAATTGAGAAGGAAATAATCAAGATAGAAAA
Source organism: Sphingobacteriaceae bacterium (assembly GCA_043745425.1). Taxonomy (GTDB): domain Bacteria; phylum Bacteroidota; class Bacteroidia; order B-17B0; family Aurantibacillaceae; genus JAHEYG01. The sequence continues at coordinate 4,250 of JAYTSW010000349.1, forward strand.
GGAAAAAGAAAAGGAAAAAGACAAAAAAATTGAGGAGGAAAAACTAAAGGTTGAAGTATTACAAATCAAAATAGATGAAGAACTTAAAAAATCAAATCTTGATTATATTCAAAAACAAAAAGAAATAAAAGAAAGTCAACACTCAGAATTAGCAAACAAGGGTGCTGACACTAAAAAGATTAAAGAAATTGATGTTAAACTCGAAGCTGTTGAAACTGAATTAAAATTTATTGAAAACAACAATAGACTTTTAATTGAATATGAAAAAGATAAAAGAGAATTGTTTGATAAGGTAGGAGATTTTAAAAATCAAAAAGAATTTTTCGAGAAGAACTTAAAAGTAGAGGAAGATAAGCATCAGCAACAAAAAGAAAAGCAAAAAATAGATATTGAAACGGTAGTATAAAGAAGATTGTGTAAACAGAGATTTAGGTTAAGGGAACTAGTGTCTAGCGTGGAGTGGAGCGTAGCGAAACGGAGCGCTAGACACT
>JAYTSW010000350.1:0-17904 GCA_043745425.1 Sphingobacteriaceae bacterium
TCTTCTAATGTTAGTTTTCTTGTACTCATAGTTATTTGATCTAAAGTTAATTAATTTAACTTTGTCACTATGTGTACGGTCTATTGAGGGGCTAGAACAAAGCAGCAACAGCTTGACAAGTTGATTGTACAATTTGCGGTTTATTCCAGCGACACAACTTATGGCGACATCATAGTTCCCCGAGACAGCTTCATTGAATTTATTAACGGCTTAACGGTAATTGGTATCACAATTAATTCTGTTAATTGGTGGTGCAATGCGACTGACGAATATAAAACTATGTATGGTTGCCCGCATGGTTATGGCGGACCAATGACTAAAATAGGTTGGCTTAGTGAAATGTGTCATGACAATGACGAAATTAGTGAAACTGAAAGTGACTTATTTATTTCCTTAGACAAGGACTTCAAAACGGAAACAATAAAAAACATTAATGACAAAACTATAGAGCTTATTCAGAACAAACGGACAATCACATATGCAGACGGGACTTTTTTGACATTCCAAAAAAATCCTTGTTTGACTCCAGGACTTGACCTTTACGTTCCTGACAACTGGACAAGAAAAACGAAAGAATAAAGCACGAACCGCTAACACCAACTACGCTCAATTTTTTGCGTGTTAACGCTCAAATGCATAACTTGGACAAGCAAAAAGCTGAAGCGTAGTCGGAAAACGTTATGCTGTAAGCAGGCCGAATATTTATTATCTTCAAACAGTGTGCTTGATATAAGCGGCGCTATTAAAAATAAAACTAGTGTTGGAAAAAAAACAAAGAAAAGGAATTCCTCGTTTAGTTTGGTGTGGTTGGAAATACGGTTTTCACTGGAGTAGAAATGGAAGCTCAAATAAAAAGACGAAAAGTAATAAATAATTGCAGACACTTAAGCAAAATTTAAACTGTGTAAGCTCCCTGCCCTTTAGAACTAATTTAAATAATCGCTAACAACTAAATAAAAAAAGCCACCAGTAAACTGATGACTTTTTCCCGATAGTTATCGGCACCGTATCCCGAAAATATCTATTGATCTAATCGTCGGCTTATGGTAATATCTATAATGTAATCACTAAATACTTTGAAGTGCTCCAAAATTTTTCAGGATCAGTAATTGTAATGCTCTCTACTGTTCTACCATTTTTGTTTAAAGTAAATGAACCTGTAGGATGTGTTGTAACAACTCGCACCCCTTTACTGTTAATAGGAATAGTTGTGGTTTGCGTGTAATCAATTTTAGTAAACATATTCATATCAAGGTTATTACTTAGTTTGGCTGTTTGTCCAATTCCTAAAAAACCACCTTGCTTATCCACTAAATTCCATTTTTGAAGATCAGCCGAATTTCCTACAATATAATATGCAGTGTGCAATTCATTTGTTTTGCTTTCTACAGATTCTGTTAACTGACTATTTCTAATCATCAATGTATCAACCGTTATTTTATATTCCGCTACCTCACCATTAAGCGATTCTAAAGTTTCATTCAAATCTAATAACTCCATATATTTTATTGCTAATTGATTATTTAAAATACCAATGGTTTTTTCTAATTCAGTATTTTTACTATCAGAAGCTTTAAATTTTCTACTTAGTTCCTTTATCTTAACATTATTCGCATACATTAATTTATTAATGGCCGCTATCTCAGCAACAATTCTTGATTTTTGAGATGATTTAATGTCTTTTTTATTGGTGCTTAAAATAATAATACGCTGTCTAGCTGCAACTGAATCTAAATTGCGTTCTACTTCATTGAAGTAAGAAATATATTCGTTAACGCTTGTTTCACTTTTTTCGATAACCCCTAACAATGAATCTCTCTGATAGACTGCGGTTTCGTTGTTTTTTGTAATATCGCTTTTACACGATACCATAATCATAAGAAGAGCTACTGCAATTAAATTGTATTTTTTCATGTCTTTTGTCTTTAAAAATTATTATTAAGCACAAAGAAGGCTATAATGTGGTCCGTAAATGTTACATTTTAATAGAAAAAAGTTATATAATTCTTGGCTTTTTATATAAAACCGAACACAAACAAGTAATATTGCTAAGTTATATTTCAGATAGACTACAAATAAAAAAGCCCTCATTATTCATGAAGGCTTTAAGGTTTAAAAAATATTTTTACTAATCAACTAACTTAACGTGACACTCTGTTTCTTTAGAGTCTTCGTGTTGGCGATTACAATTTCCATGATGATGCTTTGGATGACCGAAGCCAAACAAACCATGATGACCATGATGATTTCCTTTTTCGGGATGATCAGGATGATTTGGAGCAGGTGCATTTGCTGGCGGTGCAACATTTTCAGTTTTAAAAGTTCCGTCGTTATCGAACTGACTTAACATCTTAGTGCCATTTTGTGTGTACACTGCAGTAAATCCTTTGCCGTCTTTATTAAACCATTTTTCTGCAGTATTCTGCGGATATTTAGTTTTGAAAGCAGATTGAACTTGTGTTGGTACTGCTTCATTAGTTACGCTCTCACATTTTTTCATATCATCGTCATCATCTTCATGATCACGCATTCCGTGTTTTTCGCATGAAGCTAATAACACTACAAATAAAATTACAATTGCTTTTTTCATGGTTTTAAAATTTAGGTTTTAAAGCTTATTAAAGTTAGGGGGATATATTGTAAAACGCAAGTATTTAACACATATTGCTACCTATTTAACTTTTAGGATATATTAAGGATAGATGCTAATAAAAGTTCGTTAGCGCCGAAGGATTTATAATTATAAGTCGTCTTACTCTCAACAATCCCATATTATTATTGATCAATTGATTCTTGTTTTGCTAAATTCAAGGGAATGTCTATTTTTACTAAAATTCAAAAAATATTTTATGTCAATACTAAAACGCCTGAGTTTAATTATCATTATTTGTCTTTCGTTAAACACAGTTGCTCAAAACAAACGTTTTGTTGAAGAGGTAGCTCTATATCATTTAGACAGTTTAACAAGAAGCAATCCTGATTTTAAATTGGTTTTATATTACACAAAAGGTTTTATGGTGGCTGCTAAAACTGGCATTAAGGATACTGTTGATTTTAAAATTAACAGAGCTGTAAACATGTCCTCAGTATTTAAGGATTTAACCATTGTTGAAAAAGAGAAATTAGTTAATTTCCCATTTACAGAAGCAAAACTGAAAAACAAAAACTACACCACGCTTAATATTTATCATTACTTAAAAGTTGGTGATTTATATTATGTGTTTTTTGATATACAACGTCAGTTTGATGGTCACAATATTTTATTGGTGATGAATTCTAAAGGCGATTTAATTCGTTATAAATTACAGTTCGTTAAGAATTAGCAGAAAACATATTTCTGATTACGTTCTACTACGGCTGATTTACCCAAAATAAATTTCCATTGTAAGAACGTGCGCCAGTTTGAAAATCCGTGTTAGGGGCTTAGCCTGTGCGGGGAATCGGATTTTCTTGATTTTTTTGGTTACTTTTTTCATCAAGGAAAAAAGTGACGAAAGATTAAAAGTACAAGCAGGTTGGTCTTAAAGAACATTTCCTTCAAATGAAGTCCCTTTTTGCAATTGAAGAATAAAGAAATTTAAAAGCTATGCCCCATCTTCTCCTTTTTGGTTTGGAGATATTTTGCGTTGTGAGGATTTGGTGTAATGATAATAGGAACATTATCTACAATCTCTAAACCATAACCAATTAAACCGGCACGCTTTTTCGGATTGTTGGTCATTAATTTTATTTTTTGAATGCCAAGATCACGAATAATTTGTGCCCCAATTCCGTAATCGCGTTCATCCATTTTAAAACCTAATTCTAAATTAGCTTCAACTGTATCGCGACCATTCTCTTGTAATTTGTAGGCTTTTAATTTATTTAGAAGTCCAATACCTCTACCCTCTTGATTCATGTAAACAACTACACCTTTGCCTTCTTTCTCAATCATTTCCATGGCTGCATGTAACTGTGGACCGCAATCACAACGACAACTTCCGAAAACGTCGCCTGTAACACATGATGAATGCACGCGCACTAGAACTTCTTCGCCAGGTTTCCATTCACCTTTTATAAGAGCCATATGCTCCTCACCGTTAGTATTTACTTTATAAGCCACTAATTTAAAATCGCCCCAATTGGTTGGCATGTTAACTTCAACTTGTCTTTCAACTATAGATTCTTTTTCTAAACGATACGAGATTAAATCTTTTATCGAAACTATTTTCAAATTAAATCTTTCTGCTATCTTCATTAAATCAGGCAAGCGTGCCATGCTGCCATCTTCATTCATAATTTCAACTAAAGCGCCACAAGGCTCAAAACCTGACATCACAGCTAAATCTATTGTAGCTTCTGTATGTCCGGTTCTACGTAATACGCCGCCCGTTTTTGCAATAAGAGGAAAAATATGTCCCGGTCTTCCGAAATCTGAAGGCTTCATTTCCGGATTGATTAATGCTTGTATGGTTTTAGCTCTGTCTTGAGCTGAAATTCCAGTAGTACAACCATGCCCTAATAAATCAACTGATACTGTAAATGCTGTTTCGTGTGAAGCTGTGTTTTTACTTACCATTAAATCTAAATCCAATTCTTTAGCACGCTGTTCTGTAATTGAAGCGCAAATTAATCCACGACCATGTGTCGCCATAAAATTTATTACTTCAGGAGTTACATTACGGGCAGCGGTTAAAAAATCACCTTCGTTCTCTCTGTCTTCGTCATCAACAACAATAATTACTTTACCGTTTTTAATATCGTTAATAGCGTCTTCAATGGTATTCAGCTTAATCTCGCTCATAGTGTAAAGGTACGGATTTTAGCTTATTTAAGAGCGTATTATTGTACCTTTGTATCTATGGAAAGCGCCTTTTTATCTAAGCTAAAACAGCAATTACAGCTGCCTTTGCCTGGTATTGAAGCGCAATTCGAAATGGCGCATATTAATCGCGAAAAACTAAAACCACAAGACTTAAAACCTTTAGATTATAAAAGCAGCGCTGTTTTACTTTTATTGGTGAAGAAAGAAAATGGGTTTTATATTCCTTTAACCGAGCGCCATACTTATAATGGGGCTCATAGCGGACAAATAAGTTTCCCCGGCGGGAAGTTTGAAGATAAAGACATAACGTTTGAACAAACCGCTTTACGCGAATGCCACGAAGAAATCGGCATTAAACATAATGTTGAATTAATTGGTGCGCTTAGTCCTATTTACATTCCTGTCAGTAAATTCATGGTCAACCCTTTTGTGGCGGTTTTAACAGATGAGAAATTTAATTATAGCGTGAATACCGCGGAAGTAAAAAACATTATTGAACTATGCGTGGATGATTTAAAGTTTCCTAACCTCGTAAAAGAGACTTTTGTTGAACCAATGCCCGGACTAAAATTTAAAACCCCCTACTTTGATGTAGAGGGTAAAATTGTTTGGGGAGCAACAGCAATGATTTTAAATGAGTTTAAACATTTGCTGCTAAAACTGTAATTATCTTTTTTTCTTCTCAAATTCAGTAATCTGGTTATCGTAACACAAATAGTAAACACCTTTTTTCATGTTATCTAACTTAATTTCTTTACCGTAACCTTTTTTAATAATACCGTAATCATCATACAATTCGTAAAATGTTTCATCAGTAAATTGTAAAGCGTTATAATCTTTAGTTAAAGCGTAATTTGGTTTTTCAACACTTGAATTAATGGTTACAGCACTTGAAATTTTAGGTAATGAACCTAAACCAATTTGCTTCACGCGAAATTTATTTTCGCCACTGTGTAAAGCCACTTTAAATGCGTAGTCGTGATGTTCAGCAGTACCCAATCCATCAACAGTTCCAACAGGCACCCATTTGTTCCATTTGTATTGCTCAATAATGTATGGTAATGGTCCGCTTTCTTTATTTGAACTCCAACGTAAAATGCCGTTTGAACTTACGTTCATGGTTTCTATTTCGTAAGTAGGGCGCGGTTTTAAATCTTCTGCATTTAATACAAAAGGCTTGCAAAAATCTTTGTGAATAATTTCAATAGTTACTTTGTCGCCATACTTCAATTGTAAGGCAACTAAATCAATTTCAAACGAAGTGGAGTTTACTTCGTCAGTAGTAATGTGTCCGTTTACTTTTACTTCAACAGCGCAAAAACCAACACCTGATCCGCCATAAGCGTTTTGTACGTAAATGTTTTTGTTTTGAAATTTACCCTCTACAACCAACACTCCTGATTTAGCTTGATTTACCAGTAAAAATAATGCCAGTACAACTAAATTTTTCATTTTCTTTCCTCGCAGTTTTCTTTTTTCTTAAAGAGACGTTTATTTTTTCTTACTAAATTCTGTAATCTGATTATCGTAACACAAATAATATTTACCTTTTTCTAGATTATCAATTCGTACTTCTTTACCAAAACCTTTTTTTACAACTAAGCCATACGAATCATAAACTTCAAAACCTGTTTCGTAAGAAAAAGCTAATGCGTTTTCTTTCACTTCAAATTTTGGTTTTTCAATCATTGAGTTTAAAACAACATTGCTTGAATAACGTGGTATCGCACCTAAACCAATTTGTTTAACACGAAATTTATTTTCACCACTGTGTGTTGTGATTTGAAAATTGTATTCGTGAGATTCAGGAGTTCCAACACCATCAACTTCACCAACAGGAACCCATTTATTCCATTTAAATTGTTCAATTATATAAGGTAAAGTTCCGGTTTCGTTTTTGGCAGTCCACTTTAATAATCCACTTGAAGTGATGTTCATTGTTAAAACTTCGAAAGAAGGTTTTGGCTTAAGATCTTCCATGTTTAGCACTTTAGGCTGACAACCTTCTTTGTGCATAATCTCGATAGTTACTTTATCGCCGTATTTTAATTTCAATTCTCCTAAATCAATTTCAAATGCACTCGAGTTAACTTCATCAGTTGTAATGTTACCGTTTACTTTAACTTCGAAAGCACAAAAGCCAACACCAGATCCGCCGAAGAAATTCTGTACATACACGTTCTTGTTTTGGTATTTACCTTCAACAACAAGTGTAGCCGCATAATTTAAATTTGTGCAGAAGAATAAAACAAAAGCTATAATCAGTTTTTTCATTCTTTTTTATTGAGTTTTAATTTTCATTTTCTTAAGTAACAAAGATATAGCAATTTTTTTCCAATTACAAGAATTTACGAAGCTTAACAATTAGGTAAAGAGCAAATAATATGAAAATAAGGCCTAAAATGGTCTTATAAGCCTTAGGATAGTGGGTTTTGTTAATAACTTTGTCCTTACGAAACGACCAAATCAGGTACCCCGTAAATACAACTAAAAAAACCAATGTAAAGGCAATCCGGCCGCTTGTGAACATTTTTTGAATTATTAAACCGTACAAAAGTATACTTTTGCTGACCGATGAAGGCGCAAAAACTCCTTATTTTCTACCTAATATTAACAGGCTTCTCTGTTAAAGCCTCCAAAATAGAAAATGCCTATGAAGCCCTTAACATTTACGACTATTTTAAAGCTAAAAAGCTGTTTTACGAAGAACTGAAAAAAAACCACAGAGCCGCTGCCGCCTATGGTTTAGCCACTATTTACAATCGGTCAGATAACCCTTTTAACAATACCGACAGCGCCACAAAGTACATTACACTTGCCGGAAATTATTATAAAAGCACTCGGCTTAAGGAATCCTATTTTAACTATATTATAGATAGTTTAACAATTAAATCTTGGGCCGATACCATAGCAGAAAAATCGCTTTTAAAGGCTTCAAAAATCAATACCGTTAAAATTTACGAGCAATTTTTGTTACAGAATTCATATGCTGCCTATCAGCAAAAGTTTAATGCCTTATACTTAAGAGATGAGTTAAGCTACAAAGCCAATCTCACTTATAATATAAGTGATAGCACTAAAAATTTTATGCTACGTTTTCCCGAAAGTTATTTTTATAACGAGTACTCTACTCTATTTGATAAACAAATTTTTGAAGAACAAACCCCTCTTAAAAACGCGGAGCAATTCAACTCTTTCATTGCAAAATACTCGAAGAATAAATTCGCAGGACAAGCGCAAGACGAACTTTTTGAAATTTACAGAAAGAATAATGATTTACAAGGGCTCGATTTTTATGTTAACAATTATAAAAACAGTCATTTTATTAATGAAGCCTGGAAATTACTTTATGCCCTTACGGTGAAATCGTATAACAATGAAGAATTACAAAGTTTTGTATCGAATTATCCTGAATTCCCTTTTAAAGCTTCCATTAATAAAGAAATTGAACTCAATAATAAAATTTTAATATCCGTTAACGACAGCGATTACATTGGATACATTGACACAACCGGAAAATATTTAATTACACCTCAATACGATGAAGCAACTGTTTTCAAAGAAGGTTTAGCGGTAGTAAATAGAAATGATTCGGTGTTTTTTATTAATAAAGAAAATCAAAATGTGTTCAATGCTTTCTTCAACGATGCTTTTACTTTTGCTTATGGAAACGCACCGGTAAACATTAATAACCAATGGTTTTTAATTAATCGTCAAGGGCAAAAGTCAGCTGGACCATTTGAAGATTTATCGGAGCATAGCGAGAATATTTACATCATTAAACTCAATAATAAATATGGCGCATTGGATGTTTATGGTAATAGCATTATCTCACCGCAATACGATAGACTTGGCGATTTTAAAAATGGTTTTGCATATTATTTAAACGGCGGCTTATATGGTTTTGTAACAAAAACAGGATTAGCTTCAAAGGCAAAATACCAATGGATTTCTGATTTTGATGAGAATAAATTAGCAATTGTAAAACTCAATAATCAGTTTGGATTGATAAACGAAAACGATAGTATTGTATTGGAAACAAAATATGATTTAGTGCTTAAAGCAGAAAATAATACGTTCGTAATTGTAAAGAATAATAAATACGGCTTCTTTAATGGAAAAGGCTGTTTTATAAGTGATATTGATTTCGGTTATAAAAAAGAATTGCCTGTTTTATTTTATACCAACGGAAAATTATTTAAACTCCTCAAAAAAAATAAACAAGCTTTAATGGATATTAACGGACGCATTACTATCGATTACGATTCGTACGAAGAAGTAAACTTTGCTCAAAATAATTTAATCCGCATAAAACGTAAAGGAAAATATGGTTTTGTCGACAGAAAACTCAGTATCACAATTCCTTGTAAATATAATTCGGCTACCGATTTTATTGACGGACTAAGTATTTGTGTTTTGAAGCAGGAAACATTTTTAATAAACACTAAAGGAGAAACCATTCATAAAACTTCAGGAACCATTCAACCCGTTAGTGATAATTATTTTTTAGTGAAAGATGCCGAAACGATTAAACTCATTAATAAAAAAGGCACAGTACTATTTACAGGCTTGGAAGGCTGGCAACGAAGTCCAGAAAACTATATTGTTCTCGAATTTGAAAATAAATCAAAGAAAATCCTGAAACCCTGATTCGTATTCTGTTTTTCTTTCTAAATTTACTCCCGAATTAAAAACCATTCTTTATGTCAAAAGTTCATAATTTCAGCGCCGGTCCGGGTATTTTACCTGCCGAAGTATTAAAGCAATCTTCAGAAGCTTGTATTAATTTCGATAATTTAAATTTATCTCTACTCGAAATATCTCATCGCAGTAAAAATTTCGATAAGGTGATGGAAGATGCGCGTGGATTGGTGAAAGAACTTTTTGAAGTGGGCGAAGAATACGAAGTGTTGTATTTAGGTGGTGGTGCAAGCTTACAATTTGCGATGGTGCCCTACAATTTGTTGCGTGAAAACGGAACAGCAGGTTATGTTAACACAGGCGTATGGGCTGCAAAAGCTATTAAAGAAGCGAAAGTGATTGGCAATACAAAAGTATTAGCATCATCTGAAGACAAAAAATTTACATACATCCCCAAAGGATATGATATCCCAACTGATTTAGATTATTTACACATCACAAGCAACAACACGATTTACGGAACGCAAATAAAAGAATTTCCTAAAACAAATGTGCCTTTAGTTTGTGATATGAGCTCTGATATTTTCTCACGCAAAGTAAATGCTAAAGATTTTACTTTAATATATGCCGGCGCGCAAAAAAATATGGGTCCTGCTGGAAGTACAATGGTAATGGTTAAGAAAGATGCTCTAGGAAAAACCGGACGCAAAATGCTAAGCATGTTAGATTATCAGGCACATATTAAAGGTGGCAGTATGTATAACACGCCTCCTGTGTTTCCAGTTTACGTTACGTATTTAACTTTATTATGGTTAAAGAAAAACGGCGGCATCAGTTGGATTGAAAAAGTAAATCAACAAAAAGCAGATTGCTTATATAATGAAATTGATCGTAACCCATTATTTATTGGTACTGTTGAAAAAGCAGACCGCAGTAATATGAATGTTTGTTTCTTATTAAAAGACGCAGCATTAGAACCAGAGTTTGATAAGTTATGGAAAGATGCAAACATCAGTGGTATTCGTGGTCACCGCGATGTTGGTGGTTACCGTGCTTCGTTGTATAATGCATTACCATTAGAGAGCGTACAGGTTTTAGTGGATGTTATGAAGGCTTTCGAGAAACAAAAAGGTTAAACCGTCATTCTGTCCCGATAGCTATCGGGATTGTTCCAGAATCTCTCACTCATTAGAAGCAGCACTACACTCAGTGCTGCTTTTTTTATGTCGAAAAACTAAAAAGACAACTGTTTTTTCATGTGCAAAAAGCTACCACTTATTCAAAAAAACATACCACTTACTAATTAGAGCACTTTTAAACCAACCATTAATTAAGTCCTGTCGTAATAATTAGTAACAAAGATTGCATAGATTGTTTCACTTAAAATATACATACTTATGAAAACGCTCATCCAAATAGTTATTGTAGCAATGTTCGGAATAGAAATTTGCTCACCATTCTTCATCGGCTACTTAAATCAAAAAGAAAAATTACAGAAAATATACTCAGTTCGAGAAGCTAAAAGCAAAACAAACCAAGTCGATGAAACTTTAGGCTTAGAATTAAAAATGAAAGAAGCGCTAAGAGACTTAGACAGAGTTGATTTTACCGAAAACAACTACTCAGATTCAAAAACATTGATTGTAAAGGAATAAGAATGGCAGATTGGCTAAGGGGTTAAAAGACCTGCTATTCTTTAATAAACCATCCGTCACAAGCGGATGGTTTTTATTTTTATATTTGTGCCCACAATAATTTACCCCATGAGCAAAACCATTTTAGCCAACGACGGCATCGACAGCACCGGAAAAGCACTTTTAGAAAAAGCAGGATTTACTGTCATAACCGATAAAGTAGCCCAAGAAGATTTAGTAAAAATCATTAACGAAAAAGCTTACACAGCTATAACGGTGCGCAGTGCGACAAAAGTTCGTAAAGATATTATAGATGCTTGTCCGAGCCTGAAGGTTATTGCCCGAGGTGGTGTTGGTATGGATAATATTGATGTCGACTACGCTAAAAGCAAAGGTATAAACGTAATTAATACTCCTGCAGCTTCTTCTAATTCAGTAGCTGAGTTAGTATTTGCACATTTATTTAACGCCGTTCGTTTTTTATATGATAGTAACAGACAAATGCCAACTAATGGTGAAGCAAAGTTTGAAGAATTAAAAAAGAAATATGCAAAAGGTGTTGAACTAAGAGGAAAAACATTTGGCATTGTTGGATTTGGAAGAATTGGTCAGTACGCCGCAAAAATTGCCTTAGGTTTAGGAATGAAAGTTGTTGCTTTTGATCCTTTTGTAAAAGAAGCTGAAATTGCTTTGGAAATTGAAGGTACTAATGGCGTGAAAGTAAAATTAACTACAGTTAGTTTAGAAAATGTTTTACAGCAATCTGATTTTATCACATTCCATGTTCCAGGTGGAAATTTAATTACAGCAAAAGAAATTGCTTCAATGAAAAACGGTGTGATATTAATTAACTCTGCCCGTGGCGGCGTTATTGATGAAGCTGCTTTAATTGAAGGATTAAACAGCGGAAAAATTTCTCACGCATGCTTAGATGTATTCGTTAACGAACCAAAACCATCTGCATCAATTTTATCTCACGCAAAAATTTCTCTAACTCCACACATTGGCGCTGCAACTAACGAAGCACAAGAACGCATCGGCGTTGAATTAGCAGAAAAGATTATTTCTTCTTTAAGTTGATGGTTTATAGTCTATAGTTTATAGGTATGAGCGCAGAAAAACGAGATAAATTCAATTTTGAAGGACTTAAGGTTTATGAAAAGGCTTTAGATTACGTTGATTTTGTTTATACTCTCACGGAAAAATTTCCGAAAGATGAAGTTTTCGGTTTAACATCACAATTTAAGAGAGCATCTACTTCGATTGCATTAAATATAGGAGAAGGAAGTGGTGGTACAATTCCTGAATTTAAGAATTTTATCAGAATATCATATCGTTCTTTAAATGAATGCGTAGTTTGCAGCACACTCGCAAAAAGAAGAAACTATATAACCGAAAAACAAAATGAAGATTCAAGACAAAAACTATTAGAAATAACAAGAATGCTAAGCGGATTAAAAAATTCCTTATAATTGCAAACTATACATCAATACAAATTACACAGAACTATAAACTACCAACTATACACACAGAACTATAAACTATAAACTATAAACCATCAACTATAAACTATATGGCAATTTTAAAAGCATTCAAAGGACTAAGACCAAAAAAAGATAAAGTAAGTTTAGTAGCCTCTCGTCCTTACGACGTAATTAATTCGGAAGAAGCAAAAATAGAAGCGGGCGATAATGTTCATTCGTTTTTACATGTAGTGAAACCGGAAATAGATTTACCAGCAGATTTAGACCACTACTCGCCTCTGGTTTATCAAAAAGCAAAAGATAATTTCGAGCAATTGAAAAAAGACGGCATGTTTTTGCAAGACGCAACAGACTGTCTTTATATTTATCGTTTAACTATGGACGGTCGTACACAAACAGGTATTGTTGGTGGGGCATCTATTGACGATTATTTTAATAATATTATTAAAAAACATGAATTAACTCGTCCAGATAAAGAAGAAGATCGTAAAAATCACGTTCGTGTAGCTAATATAAATGCAGAACCTGTATTTTTTGCTTATCCGAATATGAAAGCGTTGGATGATGTTGTGAATACAATCGTTACAGCAAAAGCAGAATATGATTTTACAACAGAAGATGCAATTCGTCACGAATTTTGGGTAGTGAGTGATGCAACAACAGTAAAAACTATTATTGATTTGTTTGCGAAACTTCCAGCGACTTATGTGGCCGATGGACATCACCGTACCGCAGCCGCAGCTTTAGTTGGAAAAGAAAGACGCGAGTTAAATAAAAATCACACCGGAAAAGAAGAATACAATTTTTTCTTAGCAGTGCATTTCCCCGATAATCAATTGCACATTATGGATTATAATCGTGTAGTAAAAGATTTAAATGGATTAAACGAAGAAGAATTATTAAAAAAGATTTCTGAGAAATTTGATGTAACTGATAAAGGAAATACAACTTATCGTCCGAGTGGATTACACAATTTCGGAATGTATGTAAACAAAAAATGGTATTCATTAACCGCAAAAACAGGAACTTTTAATGATGCTGATCCTATTGGCGTTTTAGATGTAACTATTTTATCTGAAAGTATTTTAAAACCAATTTTTAATATTGTTGATTTAAGAACTGACAAACGTATTGATTTCGTTGGCGGATTAAGAGGTTTGGGCGAGTTAGAGTCACGTGTTAATTCAGGTGAAATGAAAGTGGCTTTTGCTTTACATCCTGTTACTATGAAACAGTTAATTGATATTGCTGACACAGATAATATCATGCCTCCAAAAACAACCTGGTTTGAACCAAAATTAAGAAGCGGATTAGTAGTTCATAGTTTAGAGAATTAAAGATTAAAGACCAAAGATTAAAGTATTAAGCATATGGAAAAATCTTTCATCTTATTACTTTTATCTTAATACCATGATTAAAGACAATCTTCATAAAATAAAATCATCAATTCCTAATCACGTTTCGCTTATCGCCGTATCTAAAACAAAACCTAACGAAGCTATACTTGAAGCTTATAATGCAGGACAAAGAGAGTTTGGAGAGAATTACGTTCAGGAATTAGTTGACAAGCACGAGCAATTACCAAAAGATATTCATTGGCATTTTATTGGTCATTTACAGAGTAATAAAGTAAAATTTATCGCTCCATTCGTGCATTTAATTCACGGTATCGATAGTTTAAAATTATTACAGGAAGTTGATAAGCAAGCGAAAAAAAACAATCGTGTTATTAATTGTCTACTTCAAATTTATATTGCTCAAGAAGAAACTAAGTTTGGTTTATCTTTTGAAGAATGTGAAGCTGTTTTCGTTTCTGAAGAATACAAACACCTTCAAAATATAAAAGTCTGTGGCTTTATGGCAATGGCTTCGAATACTGAAGATGAAACTCAAATAAGAAAAGAATTCAAATCATTGAAAGACTTCTCCAACAAACATCAAACATTAAACATCAAACATTTATCGTTTGGTATGAGTAGCGATTACAAAATTGCAATTGAAGAAGGAAGTACAATGATAAGAATAGGAAGCATCATTTTTGGAGAAAGGGAGTACAGTAAGCAGTAAATAGAAAACAGAAAGCAGTGAGCAGTAAAAAAAATATGAAAAATAATAATTCTCTCAACTAACATGAGCGGAGAATTAATAGCACTCGTTACTACACTCTGTTGGAGCCTGGGCATTTTTCCATTCACAGAAGCTTCTAAGCGAATTGGAACTGCACCCGTTAATCAATACCGTTTATTATTAGCGTGGATTTTAATTTCTATTATTTTATTTTTTACCAATTCACTTTCATTAGTCGATTTATTTTCGAAACCTCACTTCTATCAATTTGTGTTTTTGGGAGCTTCAGGAATTATAGGTTTTACAATTGGCGATTATTGCAGTTTTAAATCTTTTACTATACTCGGACCAAAACTAGGGAGTTTGTACACAACATTTGCTCCGGGCGCTGCTTTAACAATGGGCTTTTTGGTGTTGGGAGAAAAAATAAATTTAATTGGTATTTTTGGGATTACAATTACAATTGGTGGCGTAATTTGGTTAACACTTTCGAAAAAAGATACTGCTGCTGCAGAACATGCCGGATTTAAACGCGATAAAACAGGGATTATTCTTGGCATCATCGGCGCGCTTTGTCAAGGTACAGGATTAGTATTATCAAAATTCGGAATGGATTATTATCCTGACAAACTTCCAACCATGCATGCAGTTTGGATTCGTTTATTGTTTGCATTTGTTGCTGCGTTTTTAGGTTCTTTATTCCTGAAAAAATTAATTTCTAATTCAAAACCCATTTTTGCGAATAAAAATAATGCTCTACCTTATATGGTGCTTGGCACTTTTCTTGGTCCGATTTGCGGCGTGTCTTGTTCCTTATTGGCTATTCAACGCATTGAGGTAGCCGTGGCGCAAACTATTTTTGCTTTGTTGCCGATTGTAGTATTACCAGTAAATTTATTAGTGTATAAAGAGAAAATTACTTTGCAATCTGTATTTGCCTGTCTAATCGCTATTTTAGGTGTAGTCATTTTAATTTGGAGAAATAAGTTTTAATGGACTTCAGAAAAGAAATAGTTCGTGATCCGAGCGTGACAAATACTAAACGAGTTGCAAAGTTTGTTGTTGCTCATCCAAAAGAATTAAAAAGTTTAGTGAAATTGATATCTGAAAAAGATGAAAACATTTCTATGCGTTCAGCATGGATTATTTCACATGTTTGTCTTTTAGATTCTGAACTTATAGCGCGTTATCTTCCTGATTTCGTTAAATTCCTTAATAAAAAAGATAATCGCTCTGGAACTATCCGTTGTATTTTAAATTGTCTAGAAAAAATAAACCTTCCTGAAAAATATTGTGCCGAAATTTTTGATTTTTGCATGAACTATATAAAAAATGCAACTTTACCTCATGCGGTAAGAGCATTTTCAATAACTATTTTAGGAAATATCTGTAAAACGTATCCTGAATTAAAACCTGAAGTGGAATTGGTATTATCAGAACTCAAAACATTTCCTCAACCCGCATCCATTACAGTAAGGATACGCGATACTTCCAAAATTTTGTTAAAGCTGTAACGTTTTTCAGCTTCTATCCGTTATACATTTATGCGGAAACACGTTTTTTTACTTTTAAGCCTTTTAGCTTTTATTCTGTTAACAGGTTTTATTTATTTAAAATCAGAAAAGCCTCTTAAAAACGGTGACATTGTTTTTATTGTTAATCCATCAGGACAAGGCAAAGCCATTCAACTCGCTACCAAATCAAAATACACTCACGTTGGTATTGTTTTAATTGAAAATGGAAAGACAATGGTGTATCACGCCGTTGAGCCAGTTTCGAAAAATACATTTGAGCAATTTGTGGATATGAGCGCTGACGGGAAATATTACATCAAACGATTAAAAGATCAATCCTTAATAACTGAAATCGCCATTAAGAAAATGCTCAAGGAAGCCAAATCTCAATTGGGCATTCATTACGATTTAGGATTTAATTGGAGTGATGAAGAGTTATACTGTTCTGAATTCGTTTGGAAATTATACAAGCACGCTTTGGGTATTGATATCGGAAAACTTCGTCCGCTAAAAGATTTTGATCTAAGCAATCCAGTTGTTAAAGATATTATGAAAAGACGTTATGGAAAAAATATTCCTTATGACGAAAACATGATTTCACCAGGCGACATGTACGATTCGGAATTGTTAGAGTAACATAAACGAGAGCATTGTAATTAAATTCACAAAAGAAATCACATTCAACGAATAATTATTCTGATTCATATTATAACCAAACAACACAAAGGTCACGATGCCCCACAAAATGGAAACAAATAACAATGGGAACGAACGCTTGATATAAAAATCTTTTCCACCCTTTTTAAATCTTACTTTCACTTCTTTATGTAATAACCAATCAGAACCCACTCTTAAACCCGTAAAATTTTTTGGCAAAGCACAGGTGTCATGAATGCCAACTTCATATTCTTTATTGTTAACCGTTGTAAATGTTACACTGCTGTAAATACGTACGCCCCCCTTAATTTCGGCTCCAAAACTTGAGGTGCTTGATTTAATATAATGTGTATTAAAATTACATGAACCTAAAAATGCGAAAATAATTTCTGTGTAAATGATAATACAAATCACATTAAACACATTAAGTACTTTGAAAGTTTTGGTCTGCTTAAATTTTTCTGTTTTAACACGCTCTTTGTGTCTTTTGAACCTAATAAACTCTGACACTTCCTCAGGAGTAAGAGGAATACGTTGTGGTCTCTTATTGGTTTCCAAAACCATTAATTCAATTCTTCTTCTATAAGATATTGATTACGGACTGAAGAATTACGCAATATTAATTCACCTAAAAATCCTGCTAAAAACATCATCGAGCCTAATATCATTGTGGTTAACGATATATAAAACAAAGGGCGGTCAGTAATTTTACGTGCTGCAATATGATTAAATACATAATACAATTTATCTGTCCCCAAATAGATGGCGGCTGCAAAACCAATAAAAAACATAATCATTCCTACTAAACCAAAAAAGTGCATTGGTCTTTTTCCGAATTTAGATAAGAACGTAATCGTCATTAAATCTAGAAACCCATTTATAAAACGATCCCAACCAAATTTACTTGAACCATATTTTCTTGCTTGATGCTGCACAACTTTCTCGCCTATTTTATCGAAGCCTGCGTTTCTTGCTAACACGGGAATAAAACGATGCATCTCGCCATACACTTCAATACTTTTTACGACTTCTTTACGGTAAGCTTTTAAACCACAATTCATATCGTGCAATTTAATGCCAGAAATTTTTCGGTTCGTCCAGTT
>JAYTSW010000351.1:0-17893 GCA_043745425.1 Sphingobacteriaceae bacterium
TTGCTTAACGCACAAGCGCAACCTATTATCAAAGGTAAAGACACTCTTAATTGGGTTGATCCTGCTGGAAAAAAACAAGGTAAGTGGGTTGTGTTCGGAAAAGAAAAACAAGGCGACTGTTATCAGCCTACACAAAAAGTAGAAGAAGGTAAATACAAAGAAAATCGTAAAACAGATATTTGGGTAATGTATTATTGTAATGGATTACCTAAAAATAAAGTTACTTACGCAAATGGTCGTCCTGACGGATACGCTGTTATGTACCACGATAACGGAAAAGTATCAGAAGAAGGAAACTGGAAAAATAACCGTTGGGTTGGTGAGATGAAACAGTATTACGCGAATGGTGAAGTTCAACACGAATTTAAATTTAATGAAGGCGGAAAACGTGACGGCCAACAAACTTATAAATACGAAAATGGTCAAGTTGCAGTTCAAGGAAATTTTAAAGAAGGCAAAGAAGCTGGCGTTATTAAAGAATACTACGACGACGGAAAATTAAAAGCTGAAAAAACTTTCAATAACGGAAGCGTGGATGTTGCCTCAATTAAAACTTACGAGAATAATGGAGTGGCTAAAAAAGATGAACTTAAAAATGCCCCAATCGCACCTGTAGTTGATAAAGATGAAAAAACACTAGATGCAAAAGGACCAACGGTTTTAAACGGCAAGCACACACTTTACAATAAGAACAAACAAATATCAAAAGACGGATTGTTTAAGGATAACCGTTTAATGGATGGGAAAGCCTATATCTATGATGACAATGGTATTTTAGAGCGCGTTTCAGTTTACAAAAACGGTTCGTATGCCGGCGATACCGAAATAGAAAAATAATTCTCTAACTCATAAATTATTTAAAAGACGGTATTGCCGTCTTTTTTTTGTCTGTATTTATTCCTTTCTTTGATATCAAGAATTTATGAATCATAATCTGCATTTATATAATACACTTTCACGCAAAAAAGAAAAATTTGTGCCATTAAATCCCCCATTTGTTGGGATGTATGTTTGCGGACCCACCGTTTACAGCGACGTGCATTTGGGTAATTGCCGCACGTTTATGTCGTTTGATATTATTTACCGTTACTTACTTCACCTTGGCTATAAAGTGCGTTACGTTCGAAATATAACCGATGCAGGACATTTAGAAGGTGATCGTGATGAAGGCGATGATAAATTTGCCAAAAAAGCAAAATTACTTCAAGTGGAACCAATGGAAATTGTACAAAAGTACACCGTGGGTTTTAGAGATGTTATGGCATTGTTTAATACACTTCCACCCAACATTGAACCAACGGCAACCGGACATATTATAGAACAACAAGAAATTACAAAAAAAATAATTGAAAATAAATTCGCGTACGAAATTAACGGCACTGTTTATTTTGATGTAGAAAAATACGCTAAAGAAAACAATTACGGCGAACTCACCAATCGTAAATTGGATGATTTGCTTGAAAACACACGCGAGTTAGACGGACAAGATGAGAAAAAAGGAAGATTAGATTTTGCACTTTGGATAAAAGCAAAGCCTGAACATTTAATGCAATGGCCTAGTCCATGGGGAATGGGATTTCCGGGCTGGCATATTGAATGTTCTGCAATGAGCACAAAATATTTAGGAGAGCGTTTTGATATTCATGGCGGCGGTATGGATTTACAAGCCACACATCACACCAATGAAATTGCACAAAATATTGCCTATTGCGGAAAAAGCCCTTCAACGTATTGGATGCACACAAACATGCTAACTGTAGGCGGACAACGCATGAGCAAAAGCGCAGGAAACAGTTTTTTACCAATGGAATTATTCAGTGGTGATCATAAATTATTAAGTAAAGGCTACAACCCAATGTGTGTAAGATTTTTTATGATGCAAACGCATTACAGAAGCACTTTGGATTTTAGTGATGAAGCATTAAGCGGTTCTGAAAAAGCGTTTAATCGTTTAATGGAAAGTTACAAAACATTACAAAGCTTAACAGCATCTCCAACTTCAACAGAAAATATTTCTGAACTGGAAAAGAAATGTTACGAAGCCATGGATGATGATTTTAATACACCTGTTTTAATTGCTAATTTATTTGAGGCTATCGGCATTATTAATTCTACCAATGATAAACGCATTACCTTAACACAAAATGATATTGATTCGTTGAAACGCATTTACAAACATTTTGTATTTGACGTGATGGGATTAAAGAGTGATGAGGAAAATGGAAGAGCAAACGATGCTTTAAAAAAAGTGATGCAATTAGTTTTGGATTTACGCGCTAAAGTAAAAGCAAATAAAGATTTCGCTACCTCTGATGAAATACGAAATAAATTAACTGAAGCAGGAATACAAGTGAAAGATAGTAAAGAAGGAGCTATATGGTCAATTTGACAATGAGTCAATTTGGCAATGAGATAATGAAAATGATGATGATTAAAATGATGAAATTAAAAACGAGAATATTTTTTTTTATTGCCGCTATCGCGGTATTAGCTTCCTGTACGCCTGAGAAACCTGTTGTCGAGAATACAACTACAAGTGAAGTGCCAAAAACAAATACTGTTGTTGCAAAAGCTCATGTTGTTCCTCCTGATTTTAATTCCGACAGTGCTTTTAAATATATTAAAACACAAGCTGATTTAGGTCCGCGCGTACCGGGAAGTAGAGCTCACGATAAAGCGGTTGCATATTTTGAAAAACATTTTAAAAATTTAGGTGCCGAAGTAAAAGTGCAAGGTGGCACCATGAATACTTACGATGGAAAACAATGGCGAATTGATAATGTGATTGCAACATTTAATCCGCAAGCTAAAACAAGAATACTTTTAACTGCGCATTACGACAGTCGTCCGTTCTCAGATAAAGATCCTGTTCCTGCCAATCGTACAAAACCTTGTCCTGGTGTTAATGATGGTGCGAGTGGTGTTGGTGTGCTGATGGAAATTGCGCGACTCATAAAAGATAAATCACCAACTGTTGGTATTGATATTATTTTATTTGACTTAGAAGACTATGGCGATAACGGCGATCCTTATAGCTGGTGTTTAGGTTCTGTGTATTGGTCGAACAATATGCACAAGGCTAATTATAAAGCTAAGTATGCTATTTTATTAGATATGGTTGGTGCTAAAGATGCCATCTTTCCAAAAGAAGCTATATCTGTATTTCATGCAAATGATGTTGTAAATAAAATCTGGAATACTGCTGAGCGACTTGGCTATTCAAATTATTTTGTTCAGGAAGAATCAGGAGAAATGACTGACGACCATGTGCCTATTAATAAAATAGCAGGAATTCCTGCAGTAGATATTTTGCATTATAATTATTTGAAAAATGAATTTTTTGAGCATCATCACACCACTACTGATGATATCAATACCATTGATAAAAAAACTTTAAAAGCTGTTGGACAAACATTGCTTGAAGTTATTTATAACGAAGAAAATTAATTTTCTTTCAAAAAAATCAACGCTCAAAATCAAATTTCTTGATTTTTAATCTTTTCGTTTTCAGCGCTTTAGGGTTTAATTAATTTTTCGGGCAACCTTCCTCTCCTTACTTTCATCTTGTAATAAACCAAAGCCTTATTACAATGAAAACAAAAATTACTCTTTTCCTAACAACAGCATTACTAATACTTTTTGTAGGAATTTATAATGTTGCTATTTCCGATTCAACCGGAAAATTAGGAAACACAGGCGCTCCAAATGAGAGCACATGTTCGCAAGCTAATTGTCACGGGTACGGTAACGGAAGCGGTTCAACTGGAGGTTTAGCTGATAATGCAGGACCAGGAAGTATTTCAATAACGTGTAGTAATATGCCCGGTTGGGTTTATACACCTGGTACAACTTACAATTTTACAGTTATGGTTACACAACCAACTTGTACTTTATTTGGGTTTAGTTGTCTTGGTGTAAATCTTGGCAGCGCTGGCGCAGGAAATTTTGTTGTGACAGATGCTGTACACACACATACAGGAACACCTATTAATAGCACCAAAAATTATATTACACACAACGGGTTAAATAGTCCTGTAGGCGGATTGCCAACGACTTCTAATCCTGCAATATTTAAATTTAATTGGACAGCGCCTGCAACAAATGTTGGTCCAATAAAATTTCATTTTGATGGCGTTGCTGCAAACGGAGATGCAAATGAAGATGCTGCTGATAATGTTTATTCAGGTGTACAAACTATTACGCCAATTTCTCCAGTTGCATCTCCATTACTTTTGAGTTCTATTGGAGGAACAACGGCTTTACGTACAATTGCGGCTACACCTTCAAATCCAAAAAGTTTTAATGTGGCAGGATTAGCACTTACAGGCAATGAAGTGATATCAGTTCCTTCTCCGTTTGAATTATCCTTTAGTTCTTCGAGTGGATTTGCAACAACAGCATTAAGTTTAACACCGGTTAGTGGTTCTGTAAATACAACTTCTGTTTATGTAAGATACAATCCATCTTTACCAGGAGGTACAACTCAGTCCATTACAATTTCAAGTCCCGGCGCAACTTCAATCGTAAAACAAGTTACAGGTTCAGTTGTTACTCCATCATTGGGAAATCCAAATCCAGGCACTATTACTCAATTTACAACTGTAGTTGGAACACCTTCAATTATTGATAGCTTCTTAGTTTCTTTAACTAACATAGTTGATAATGTTGTTTACACAGCATCCCCTAATTTTCAGATTTCTAACAATAGAAAATTAAGTTATAATACAACGTACACGCTAACAATGGGTCCGCCTTACATCATTCCTAATTTTAAAATGTATGTGAGATATAATCCAGCTTCTGCAGGCACGCATACCGGACAAGTAATTGTGTCAACGCTTGGTGCTACAAGTAAAACAGTTAATGTTAGCGGAATTTCAACAGTTCCTACTAGTATTAAAACAAACAAATTATTTTCTGAATCATTAAACTACTACCCTAACCCTTTAGAAAATAAATTAACTATTGAATTTGACTTAGCTGAAAAAACACAGATTTCGTTTGCCATAAGCGATATGCAGGGACGGATTTTAAAACAAACTGATATTAACGAGTATTCTTCGGGAAAAAACAAAGAAACAATTGAAGTATCAGATTTCGTTAAAGGAATTTACTTTTTAAAAGTAAGATGCGGGAAAGATGAAATAAGCAAAATAATTATTAAACAATAAATAAATGAAACCGCTTTTTTTAATCATACTTATAATTGTATGTTTTTCCTCCTGTTCAAACAAGGTTGGAGAACTACAGGATAAATTGGACAAAAGCAATGGATCAAATATGACCTGCGATACAACTAATGCAGTGATTTCATATTCTGCTGATATTGTACCAATAATGAATACGAGTTGCGGAGCCAATAATAATTCTTGTCATAGCTCTAATTCTTCCACTAATATTCTTCTAGATTTTTGGGCCGGAGTAAACTACAGTGCTTCCACAGGTAAATTTACTAGCTCAATTATTTGGGATGGCAATGCTTCTAATATGCCTAAAAACGGTGGGGTGAAATTAAATTCTTGCGAGATTAAAAAAATAGTGCGTTGGGTAAATATGGGAGCTCCTGATAATTAAATCTCTAATCCATTCTATATCAAGCGTCTTCAGTTTAAATACCGAAGACGCTTTTTTTTAAATATTATGTACTTACTAACAGCGCTTTTTAAGGCAGAATAATTTCATTTTCTTTACCTGTCCTGAGCCTGCCATAGGCTGGTCCTCACAATATGAAAAACAGATAATAACCATGCTTACAAAAGATACCGACAAAAAATTATTTTTACTGGATGCCTTCGCATTAATTTACCGTGCGTATTTTGCATTTAGCAGTAACCCCCGTATTAATTCGAAAGGATTTAATACGTCTGCCATTTTTGGTTTCACTAATACTTTATTAGAAATTTTAAATAAAGAAAAACCAACGCACATTGCTGTTGTATTTGATACAGAAGAACCAACCGAACGGCACACGCAATTTGAAGCTTACAAAGCACACCGCGAAGAAATGCCTGATGATTTACGCAAAAGCATTCCGCTGATAATGGATTTAGTTCACGGTTTTAATATTCAAACTATTGGTTTACCCGGTTACGAAGCAGATGATGTTATTGGAACACTTGCTCGCAAAGCTGAAACTTTAGGTTACACCACTTACATGATGACGCCCGATAAAGATTTCGGTCAGTTAGTGGATGCGAATACTTACATCTACAAACCAGCGCGTTTAGGAAATGGCGCTGAAATTTTAGGCGTTGAAGAAATTTGTAAAAAATGGGATATCCGAAATGTAAATGAACTAATTGATATTTTAGGTTTGATGGGTGATACTGCCGATAATATTCCCGGCATTCCCGGCGTTGGTGAAGTGACGGCGATTAAATTAATAAAAGAGTTTGGCAGCATTGAAAAACTATACGAGAACACCGATAAACTAAAAGGTAAACTAAAAGAGAAAGTAGAAAACAATAAAGATAAAGCGCTCCAATCAAAATGGCTTGCTACAATTATTTTGGATTGTCCGATTGAATTTGAAGCGGATAAATTAATTCGTAAAGATTTAAACAAAGAAGCTTTAAAAGAATTGTTTAAAGAATTAGAATTCCGTCGTATTGCACAAAATTTATTAGGAGAAGATATTGGTGGCACAGAAAAATTAGCAAATGAAGTTGTAAGTACCGAAACCACTTACAAAGCAAAATCCCAATCGCAATCTGCTAATCAAACCGATTTATTTAGTACTGCTACGTTCTTTCATGATCAAAACGGGACTTCGACAAGCTCAGTCACCGACGAAGAAGCTGAACCTGTTTACAAAACAATAGCCGATGTTGAACATAATTATATTTTAGTTGATGATGAAAAAAAATTAAATGATTTAATTTCTCTTCTTAAATCAAGTAAAGAATATTGTTACGATTCGGAAACAACAGGCTTAGATACTTTAGAAGCTGAATTGGTTGGTTTATCATTCGCAGTAAAACCTTTCGAAGCGTATTATGTTCCTATTTCTGCTGAAAAAGAAAAAGCACAAGAGGTCATTGACAAATTACGTTCCGTTTTTGAAGATGAAAGTAAAATTTTAGTCGGACAAAATATTAAGTATGATTATCAGATTTTAAAAAATTACAATCTCATTATTAAAAATAAATTCTGGGACACCATGGTCGCGCATTTTTTAATTCAGCCCGATATGCGTCATAATATGAATGTGTTATCAGAAACGTATTTGAATTATGCGCCTGTTAGCATTGAAACACTCATTGGTAAAAAAGGAAAAAATCAAACCAGCATGCGCGATGCACCTATTGAGCAGATTAAAGAGTACGCTGCGGAAGATGCCGATGTGACTATCCAATTAAAAGATGTGTTCGCCCCCAAATTAAAAGAAACAGAGACTGAAAAATTATTTACAGAAGTTGAGGTTCCGTTAATTAAAGTTTTAGCAGACATGGAACGCGAAGGCATTAACATTGATGTAAAAGGGTTAAATGATTTTTCAGCACAGTTAGCGGATGACATTACAAAAGTAGATGCAGAAATTCAAGTTTTAGCTGGAACAAAATTTAATATTTCATCTCCTAAACAAGTCGGTGAAATTTTATTCGATTATTTAAAAATTGTTGATAATCCTAAAAAAACAAAAACTGGACAATACGCAACAGGGGAAGATATTTTAGCAAAACTAGAGGGGAAACACCCAATCATCGCCAAAATTTTAGATTACCGTGAACTCGTAAAATTAAAAAGTACTTATGTAGATTCGTTACCCGATATGGTTAGTAAAATCACAAACCGTATTCATACTTCTTTTAATCAAGTTGTTGCAGTTACAGGACGATTAAGTAGTGATAATCCCAACTTACAAAACATACCTATTCGTACAGAGCGAGGAAGACAAATTCGTAAAGCATTTATTCCACGCAATAACGATTACGTTTTATTAAGCGCCGATTATTCACAAATTGAATTACGTGTTGCTGCTTCTATGAGCGGCGACCCCGGTATGTGTGAAGCGTTTAATGCAGGAAAAGATATTCACACTGCCACCGCTGCAAAAGTTTATGGCATTGAAGAAAGCGAAGTAACAAAAGACATGCGTTACAAAGCTAAGAGTGTAAACTTCGGCATTCTTTACGGACAAGGGGCTTTTGGTTTAGCAGAAAATTTAAATATCTCAAGAACTGAAGCGAAACAATTAATTGATAATTATTTTAAAGAATTCGCTGGTATTAAAAAATTCATGGATGACCAAGTAAATTTTGCACGCGACAACGGCTACGTACAAACTATTTTAGGCCGCAAGCGTTGGTTACGTGATATTACTTCTAATAATGCCACTGTGCGCAGTTTTGCTGAACGTAATGCTATTAATGCGCCAATACAAGGTTCAGCGGCCGATATGATTAAAATTGCCATGATTAATATCGATAAAGAATTTAAAACCATGGATATTAAATCGCGCATGATTTTACAAGTGCATGATGAATTAGTATTTGATGTTTATAAACCAGAATTAGAAACATTAAAACCTATTATTGAAAAACACATGCGTACTGCCCTACCCTTAAAAGTTCCTGTTGAAGTTGGTATGGGAACAGGACCAAATTGGTTAGAGGCGCATTAGAAAGATGTAATACAATAATAAATCTAAAATTCCGTTACTATTAAATGCAGTTCGTAAAGAAAATAATGTTTTGTCTCTATGTTTTTACATTCCAATTAAACTCTCAAACAGTCGCTCTTATAACTTATGCAAACGCTTCTTGTACCGGACCTTGTGATGGTGTAGCAACTTTTTCGGTTATAGGTGCGACTGGACCTTTTTCGGTGAATATAACAAATACCACTTGTGCAATCTCAAACACATTAAGTTCACTTTCAGATTCAATTACCTTCACGAATCTGTGTAAATGTACAGGCGCTTATACTTTCAGTTTTTATGATGGGTCTAGCGTATACATAGACTCTCAAACACTAAATATTTTTGCTCCTTCTAATATGAATCTTTTTGCAAATAATTCACCAATTTCTTGTATGGGTGCTTGCAACTCAACGGGAACAGTTACAACATTTAATGGAACAGCACCGTTTAACTATACATGGACACCTGGAGGAATGACATCACCAATAGCAAGCAGCTTATGTCCAGGATTCTATACTATTGTTGTAGTTGACGCTAATGGCTGTTTGGATGCTACCAGTTTAATAATTAACAATTCGTCAAATCCATGTGTGGGAATTCATGAAATTGAAAATATTAGTCACATAAATATATATCCAAATCCAGTTTCTAATCTCATATATTTTTCTCTTAAAAATCATATGACCAACTCAACGGTTCAATTTTTTAATTCCCTAGGGCAAATCGTATTAAGTGTTACTGCTACAAATGAAGTTGATGTTTCTAAACTTCCAATTGGATTATATTATGTCAAGATAATTACGGAGACAAATGAATCTTACTTTTCAAAAATAATTAAGGAGTAAAATGACCCGTCAGTTATCGCGGATTACAAATTTGCGACATCTGCTTTAGAGGCGCATTAAATCCCCGCACTCATACTAATAAAAAACCCACTTTGTTTTTGTTTGTTGAATGAATATTCTAAACGTAATACAATATCGTAATAGGTTACAAAATCTATACCGCCTCCGTAACCATATTGCAAAGTATTATTTAGTGAATTAGTTTTTCCGTAAAACTGATCTTCAACATAACCGGCATCTCCATTCAAGGTTAAATAAACCGAGTAAGGAATTGTACTGAATTGCGAGAATCGTTTTAAGAATTTCGCTTCTACAATATGCTGTTTAATTAATTTATACTTCAATGTATTTTTCACAAAAGCGAAGCTTTGTCCGTCCATTACATAATATTCATATCCTCTTATGTAGTCATTATTGTATCCCAGTGCCCTGTTAAAATAATAAGGAATGTAATCTGTATTTATATATCGTGCTTTAATTTGATTGGCAATATAAAACCGTTTTGATAACGACGTGTATTTCCTTACCGACAAACTTGTATACAAATTATTCAGCGATTCATCGTAAACAAAGTTCAAGCCATCTTTTACAATTGAAAAATCGACAGTAATTCCCTTTAAAGGATAAGGCTTGTTGTCTCTTTTATCAAATGTGTAACGATACTGTAAACTAAAATAACCAACTTTTGCTCTTTTATTTCCAAAAAAATCAGGATTTAACTTCTCTATTGTATCATTAATATGCAATTCATTATACAACAACTCCACTGTACTTCTTTGGTATAAATGATTTCGAATGCTGACGCCGAATTTTGCTTCATGTTGTTCACGCATGTAATTTTTATAATCGCGATGAAAATATAAAATATTATTTTGCGTAGAATAAGCCACTTCATTATTTCTACTATAACTATATGCAAAATTCAAGCCCACTGTTTGCGCTTTGTTTACATAGGGTAAATTGTATGACACACCATATTTTTCAGAATAACCTCTTCTTATAATAAACGACAAATTATCTCTGTGACCGGTAAAATTATTCCAATCCAAAGCCAAGCCATAATTAATTCTGAATAAATCTTTTGTTCGCCACCACTGATTAAAATTTCTATCCTGGATTTCAAAAAGGGGCGTAGGAATAATAAACCAACGCTCTTTTACTTTAATATTAAAATCAACAGTTTTGGAAGCTTCATCAACAACATACTGAACCGAATCGTAAATAAATAATTGTGTATTAAAAATATTTTGTTGTGCACGTAATGCTAAAGCATCCAAATATTTTATATTAACCGTATCGCCATTACTAAAAGGCAATTCACGCGTAATGATATTGGTTTTTGTAACTTTATTTCCGCCAATGGCAACGGAGCCAATTCTCAACGTATAATTAAGTGAGTCGTGGTTTTGCGAAAAAGATTGAGATGTAAAAAGGCTAATACAAATTAAGAAGAAAACAAGCGGACGATTATATATTAAGGAAATGCATAAACTCATCCAGTTTATTTTTTAAATCATTGTCGTAATCACCGTAATTATAAGAAGCTTTAACAGTATAATTGTAACGACCAAACGTTTGTAGTATGCGCGATAAATCTTCGCGGTTTACTTTTACTGTCACCTCAATTTTTGTACTATCAGGAATAGAAGAAACGTGCAGGCTTAAAATTTTCGCATCATTGCCTTCAATAATATTTCCTATTTGCGTAACCGAATAATCATTTTGATTTAACTCTAATACAATTACTCCTCCTGGATTTTGCACTGAAGCCATGGTAGACATATTTTGTACAATGCCCTTTAAAGTAATACAACCTTTGTAAAATTCATTTTCATCTAACACCGGAATTAAGGTTAAGTGAAGTGAAGACATTAACTTTAATAATTCGTAAGTGTGCTGATAGTGATGAATGATAGGTTTTAAAATGGGAAGTTTCGCTGTTTCAAAACTCTCTTCAGGTTTATTATAATCCAATAAATCACTCTCAGTAACAACACCAATTAATTGGCGATTACTAACTAGAGCTAAATGAGAAACTTTAAACTGCTCCATCCAATCGAGAGCCATCTCAACGGTATCCGTAATTTTAAGAGGCGGTATCTCGTCGGTTATAAGGTCGGAAACTAACATAAATTTATACTAGCAAATTTAACACTTTTCCTTAGTTTTGTATAATAAATTATGGCAACCAAGTTAAGTGTTAATATCAACAAGATCGCAACCCTTCGTAATGCACGAGGTGGTAATACCCCTGATTTAATCAAGGCAGCTATTGATATTGAACGTTTTGGAGCGCAGGGAATAACAGTACATCCGCGACCAGACGAAAGACATATCCGTTATGCGGATGTTTACGAATTGAAAAAAGTTGTAAAAACGGAACTGAATATTGAAGGAAATCCTAAAGAAAAAAAATTTGTTGATTTGGTTATGGAAATAAAACCGCATCAAGTTACTTTAGTGCCTGATACAACCGGGCAATTAACTTCAGATCATGGGTGGGACACAATTAAAAATAAAGATTATTTAAAAGAAATAATTTCTGAATTTAAAAAAGCAGGTATCCGTACTTCTATTTTCGTTGATGCGAATCTTAAAATTGTAGAAGGCGCAAAAGAAACGGGAACTGACAGAATTGAATTATACACAGAAGAATTTGCCCGATTATATTCTACAAAACGTGCTGAAATAATTAAACCTTATACTGAAGCCGCAATGCTTGCTCAAAAATTAGCTTTAGGAATTAATGCTGGTCATGATTTAAGTTTAGAAAATTTAAAATTCTTTAAAGAAAATACTCCTGGCTTAATGGAAGTTTCAATTGGTCACGCTTTAATCAGCGATGCACTTTATTTTGGTTTGGAGAATACAGTGCAAATGTATTTGAGAGAGTTGAAATAATCTACGAATACGAAATTACGAATCTGTGTGCTTATGCGGTTAGATTCGTATATTCGTAACAATTCGTATTCGTAGATACTACTTTAACCCTATCACCGCCAACATTCTTCCCGTCACACCTTTCTCTTTCCTGTAAGAAAAAAACAGATTGTTATTTTTAATTGTACAATATTGAGAAACTTCAATATTATTTTTCTTTAAACCGAATTTCAGTAATTGATTTCTATTTTCTTTTTTTAAATCGACAAAATATTTTTGTTTGGTAGAATCAAATCGTTTTACATCGTCTTTAAATTGTAACGCGACTTCTTCTCCGACTTCAAAATTAGATTCGCCAATACAAGCGCCAATAAAAGCGAGACAATCTTCGCCGTTCGTTCCGTAATTAATTTGCATAGCTTTTAATGTTTCGGTAACAATATTTGCAGCCGTTCCTCTCCAGCCGGCGTGAATGGCGGCAACAGCTTTATTTTTTATATCGTAAATTAAAACAGGTGTACAATC
Organism: Sphingobacteriaceae bacterium; assembly: GCA_043745425.1. Taxonomy (GTDB): domain Bacteria; phylum Bacteroidota; class Bacteroidia; order B-17B0; family Aurantibacillaceae; genus JAHEYG01. The sequence continues at coordinate 12,892 of JAYTSW010000351.1, forward strand.
GGCAATAGAAACACAAACGAACACATTTGGCTGGTTAGTAATGACGGCGTCACAATCTTCACCTTTCATCGGTTTATCAGCAACCAACACCTTATTACCATGAACTAATTTACTCCAAGCAATATTGTCTTCAAAAATTCCCAATGCGTCAAAAAACAATTTCCGATTTTGTTTGATGATCTTCATATCATCACCTGAAGAAAATCCTAAATTCAGTTTATTATAGGGAGAATTGCTTAAGCCTCCTAACCTTGTGCTTTGCGCTGCTACAATATTGTAAGGTTTAAATATTTCAGGAATTATTAAAATAGAATTAGTTCTGTATAATTAATTTTCCAATTTGAGATTTGCCAGTTTGCGTATCTTCCATTTTTATGAAGTAAACACCGTTAGCTTGATTCAATTTTATTTCGGAATTATTACCACTCACATTTTTCTCGTAAACAATTTTCCCTGTAACATCAGTAATTGAAACTTTTACATTACTGGTTTCACCATTAATAAATAATGTTCCGTTTGATGGGTTTGGATAAACAGTAAATTGATTTAGTTCGTTTTCATGAATACCAGCGCCTACACAATATATTATCGTACCTGCAATAGTCCCGGAATTAAAATCAACTTTAGGAGTTGTTGGAGGCGGAGTTAAATCACAAAAAGTAAAATTACCTTTCATAAAACCCGAGTTAGCAGAAGTATCCTGAACAGAAAAATATCCATTGATACCACCCTTTACCGTATCTGTATTATACCAGCTGTCTAACACGGTCACATTTCCATTATTATTATACACTGCAGTTTTTGATGGATGATAATTGTGGAAGTTTTTTGTTAGTCTTACTTTACCGGCTGAGTTGTTGTAAAAAATAGATTTATTCCAAGTACTTCCAGTTAGAATTAACGAATCGTTATTATAATAATTGCCCGCATTTGTAAAAGCATAACCACCATGGTAATTATTATTGGTAAAGACGCCATTATTAAGGCTCCATGTTACATTCACAATTCCATTATTCGTAAAATTATTTCCGGCCGCATTGGTGATGCTGTCTCCAATAATTCTTCCAGTAGTAGTGTTTGTAAAATTTCCCGCTACATACATGCTATCCATTTTTATTGACCCTGTATTATTAAAACTTACAGAATTAGTAAATGCACTAACCGTAAAACTTCCGGGGTTAGTAATAATTCCTGTTGAAACTAAAAAATAACGAAAATTAGCTTTTCCATTATTATTAAAATAACCACCGTTAATCCAAATATCACGATTCAATGAAGCATCCTGAATTAATGAACCCGTATTATTAATGGTAACACCGCCTGTGTTAAATACCATACTCGTATTTAGGGTAACACTAGTACTAATTGTAACGCTATATCCTGTTGTTGGAACACATGTACAGTTCCATGTTAATGGATTAGTCCAATTACCATTAGTTATACTTGAAGCTGTTTGTGATTGAAGAGAAATGACTAATGACAAGGAGATAAAAAGTAGAAGTTTTTTCATATATAAATTTTTAGAATATATAAATGTACAAAAAAATTAGAATTATTGCGATTGTTTTACATCCGAATTATTTGGCTTTGTGTACAACCAAGCCCACCAAATGAGAAAAAATTGTATTGGTAAACGAATAATGCTTATCCATAACGCGGGATGATTAATTTTATAAAACTCTTTTGCCATAGGAATATGAATCATCACCAAAAAAACACAGAGCATTGCCATAATTAATTGTGCCGAAACTCTTCTTGTACTTTTCGGTAATAATAAAACAGCTAAAATAATTTCAGAGATGCCTCCAAGCGTATTCAATAAAGTGTGTTGTGGCAACCAAATAGGCATTATCTGCTCGTAAAAGATCGGATTTACAAAGTGATAAATTCCAGCGGCGGCATACAATAATGCCATCAAATACAAAAACACATTTTTCATTATTTAAATTTACACAATTAATTTATACTTATATTTAGTGTATGAAGTCGGGCACATTAGCTGAAATAAAAAAAGAATTGCAGGAATTGGAACCAAAGCAATTGGCCGATTTATGCATTGCCTTAGCTAAGTACAAAAAAGATAATAAGGAATATCTGGATTATCTGATGTTCGAGAGTCATGACAAAAATGGTTTTGTTACACAGGTGAAACAATTGGTTGATGAGAACTTCTCTGAACTGAAACCGGATACCAATTTATACTATGCTAAAAAAAGTCTTCGCAAAATTCTTCGCATCATTAATAAATACATAAAATACATTGGCGACAAGGCTATTGCTGCTGAACTTCACATTTATTTTTGTAAGAAATTAAAAGCATCAAAAATTCCTATTGAGAAAAGTGCTCGATTGGTAAATTTAAAAGCAGGTGAACTAAAAAAAATAAAAGCGTTGATTGATACTTTACATGAAGATTTGCAATACGACTATTTAAAAGATCTCGAAAAAATTTCTAATTAAATTGCCAATTCTTCCAAGGTTAATTGCGCTGCTTTTTGTTCGGCAACGCGTTTACTATAATTTTCAAAAGTAATGTACGGTTTATTATCAATAAAAACCTGAACGGTAAATGTTTTCGTTTTTCCTTTTTGTTCCTCGCTAAGCAAACGGTATTCTAAACTTAATTTATTTTTCTGACAATAAATTTGCAACTGACTTTTGAAGTCGGAGTCTGTAATCACCAGTTCATCTATATCAACATGCATTTTTATAATGCGTTTTAAAATAAAATTTTTACAAACAACAAAACCTTTATCGATATATACGGCGCCAATCAATGCTTCAAAAGCGTCGCCATAAACAGATGACTTAGATTTTTCGTTTTCTTTAATGCCTACTTTTAAATGTTTGTCTACTCCTATTTTAACAGCTAAATGATGAAGGTTTTGTCCGTTTACAATTTTAGAACGCAACTGCGTTAAAAAACCTTCGTCTTTATAAGGGAACAATTTAAATAAATGTTCTGCTACCACTGCGCCTAAAATAGCATCGCCTAAAAACTCCATTCGTTCGTTATTTACGTTTTCGCGGGTGCTGCTGTGTAAAAAGGCTTGTTTGTATAAAGAAATATTTTTTGGAGAAAACCCCAATAAAGTTTTCAAGCTCTTTTTTAACTGAGCGTCAGATTTGTTTTTTGTGGAGGTCCACCTCTTCGAGGAAAAACTTAGTAAAGATTTTAGCAAGCTTATATTATTGCTTAAACTTTCTCAAAACAACAGCAGCATTATGTCCGCCAAAACCAAATGTATTGGTGATAGCAGCATTCACTATGCGTTTTTGCATTTTGTTTAAGGTTAAATTAAATCTTGGGTCAATTTCCGGATCAACAGTTGTGTGATTAATTGTTGGAGGAATGATATCATTCTTTATTGCTAAAACAGTAGCAATAGCTTCGATAGCTCCTGCGGCACCTAATAAATGGCCAGTCATGCTTTTTGTAGAACTGATGTTCAGTTTAAAAGCATTCTCACCAAATACATTTGAAATTGCTTTTAGTTCGGCACCATCACCAAGAGGTGTGCTAGTACCATGCGTATTTATGTAATCAATATCGTTCGCCGAAATCTCTGCATCCTTTAAGGCGCGTTGCATTACGAGAGTTGCACCTAATCCATCCGGATGTGGAGCTGTGATATGATAAGCATCACCACTCATACCGCCACCAATAACTTCAGCGTAAATTTTTGCGCCCCGTGCAAGAGCGTGTTCTAATTCTTCCAATATTAAAGCGCCACCACCTTCGCCCAAAACAAAACCATCGCGAGTTGCGTCGTAAGGACGAGAAGCCGTTTCTGGAGATTCATTCCGCAAGCTCATGGCTTGACAAGCGTTAAAGCCACCCATTCCACTTTCGTTAATTGCTGCTTCAGAACCTCCTGTTACAATTGCATTTGCTTTTCCTAAACGAATATAATTGAAAGCATCAATTAATGCGTTAGTTGAAGAAGCGCAAGCTGCAACAGTTGTAAAATTAGGACCACGTAAACCAAAACGAATTGAAATGTGACCAGAACAGATATCAGCAATCATTTTTGGAATAAAAAATGGATTGAAACGAGGCGTGCCATCACCTTTTGCAAAAGCAAAAGTTTCTGTTTGAAATGTATCTAAGCCTCCGATACCGGAACCCCAAATAACACCAACTTCATTTCTATCTATCCCTTCTTTATCAAGACCAGAATCAATCATAGCCTGTGTTGCTGCTGCCATCCCATAATGGGTAAACGCATCAACACGACGAGCTTCTTTTTTGTCAAAATAATCTTCAGGATTAAAACCCTTCACTTCACAAGCGAAGCGGGTTTTAAATTTAGTTGCATCAAAGCGCGTAATAATAGCGGCTCCGCTAACACCATTAACCAAGCTTGTCCAATAATCATTAACATTATTGCCCAAAGGTGTAATAGCACCCAGCCCGGTTACCACTACGCGTTTTAATTGCATAATAAATAAGTTAAGTTAGATTTAACTACTTAGCGTTAGTTTCAATATAAGTAATAGCATCACCTACGGTTGAAATTTTCTCTGCTTGCTCATCAGGAATTGCAATATTGAATTCTTTTTCAAATTCCATAATTAATTCAACTGTATCTAATGAATCAGCTCCTAAATCGTTAGTAAAGCTTGCAGTAGATGTTACTTCCTTTTCATCAACACCTAATTTGTCAACGATGATTGATTTTACTTTGTTTGCTATGTCAGACATTTTTCAAAAATTAAAAATTCGGCACAAAGATAAAGCTATGGTAAGAAAAACAAAATAAATACGCTTAAATTAAAGAACAGGCTTTTAACAATTTGATAATCATTGTTTAATAATGACTTTAACGGCTTCGATTAAAACAAAAACAAAACCCCGCTTTAACGGGGTTTTAAGTATTTTATTAGCTCTTTTTCACAACTTTATGCCTCTGATGGCGGCGGTGATGTACGTTATGATTAGGTCCGCGAGCAGCCTCTGCAGCAGCTTCCTTAGCAGCTTGCTTTTTATTCACATGGTTCA
>JAYTSW010000352.1:0-4692 GCA_043745425.1 Sphingobacteriaceae bacterium
TGAGATAGATTATATTAAAAAAAACAAAAATATTATTGGTTTTTTTTCAAAGCCATTAACGGTTGAGAAAATACATGAAGTTCTGTATTAAACGAATCTGTCTTTGTTGATTTAAAATAAAATTTACTTCCAATGATAATAAACAACCTTCTTAGTTTCAAAAAACTCTTCTGAAAAATAGTTTTTTAAATCGAAAAACTGACAGGAATTATAAAAGCGACCGAATTCTTCTTTTAAATCACCGCCTTTCAAATACAAAATACCATTTGGTAAATCATTAAAACTTTTTCCTGTAAACTTTCCTTTTAACCAAGTATAAAAAACGGGAAATTCAGTCACTGCCCTACTCACAACAAAATCGTATTTTCCTTCTACTTTCTCAGCACGTTCATGCTGTGAAGTAATATTAGTTAAACCAACATCTTGTGCCACCTCATTCACTACTTTTATTTTCTTACCAATAGAATCTACCAAATGAAATTGCGAATCAGGAAACATAATAGCTAATGGGATGCCGGGGAAACCTCCACCCGTTCCTACATCTAAAATTTTTGTGCCGGGTTTAAATTGAATGACTTTAGCAATGCCTAACGAATGTAAAACGTGACGCTCGAACAATAAATCAATTTCCTTACGTGAAATCACATTTATTTGCGCATTCCATAATACATACAAATCGTAAAGTTGATTGAATTGTTGTTTCTGATAAGGAGTAAGATCAGGAAAGTATTTAAAAATAATGTCTGCCGTCATATTAAATGGAAAATGTAAGATGGATGATGGCAGATGTATTACTTACTGAATCTTTAAAAACCTTTTCCATTTGCCCTTTTACATCTTCCATTAAATTACATGTTGCTCTCCGAATTTTTAAGAATATTGTATAAAAATTCGCGGGCTCTGAATAATTGTGCTTTTATAGTTCCTATTGGAAGATTTAATTTTTGAGAAATTTCTTCATGACTCATTTCCTGATAATAAAACATCACCACTAATTCTTTATACTTTGGCTTTAATTTATCGACCACTTCATTCAGCAATTCAATTTTTTGCTTTTTCATGAAGTGTTCTTCAGGATCTAAAGTGCCGGATTTAATATTTTGAGATAATTGCTGTCCTTCTTCATTTACATATTTTGTATCTAACGAATAGGATTCTCCCTGTTTCTTTTTTCGTAAATGATCAATGGCATTATTACTCGCGATTTTAAATAACCAAGTACTGAAAGCGAAATTAGGCGTGTACTGACTTAATCTTTTAAACGCACGTCCAAAAGCTTCAATGGTTAAATCATCCGCATCGTCTTTATTGCCCACCATCTTCAACATGGTAAAGTAAACGGATTCGCGGTAACGATGTAACAACTCCGCATAAGCTTTTTGATCGCCGTTATTAAGAGCAGCCTGTACCAGTTTATAATCATAAACTGCTTTTGTGGTTAATTTATCGCTATTTCCTAATTCGTCCATTTATTGGGCTTGAAGAACATTTTTGCTATGTGAAAAACTGGGTAAATAAACAAAAGAACAAACTCATATACAAAAGCCAAAGCCCATAAATCGGGTTCCTTAAACTTTTTTGCTGCTTTATTAAAGATAATCATTTGGAATATGATTTTCAATAAAAAAAGACCTAAACCTATTAATAGGGTACTAGTAAAGGAAAATAATACGACCAATGTAATATAGAACAGGTATTTAATAATGAAATCGAAACCAATTGTTAACCTTGACGCTGCTGTGTATTGAGGCGCAGTAGTTAAGTGGCGTACTTTTTGCATACGCCAATCTCTGAATGTTTTTTTTGCTTTTGAATACGTTACTGAATCATGGCTTATGCAAATATTTGTATTTTCTTTAGTTGCAGCTTCATTAACAAATAAATCATCATCGCCTGAATTAATATGATAATGCGTTGAAAAGCCTTTGTGTTTAAAAAACAATGATTTTTTATATGCTAAATTTCTTCCAACGCCCATATAAGCTTTCCCATTCATACCTGCCGATAAATAACGTAGCGCGATAGTAAATGTATCAAAGCGAATTAATTTATTTAAGAAGCCATTAGTTTTTATGTAAGCGCCATATCCTAAAACAATTTCTTTGCTTGAAGTAAATCCTGAAGCCATTTCTTTTAACCAAGTGTTTGATGAAGGATAACAATCAGCATCAGTAAAAACTAAATTTTCATATTTCGCGCCTTTAATTCCTACTAAAATGGCGAATTTTTTTCCGTGCTTATAATTTTCATCTTCCTTAATGGTTATTTTTTTAAGATTAGGAAAAAATCTGGCGAATTCATCTATAACGGTCTCCGTATTATCCCAAGAGCAATCATTCACTACAATAACTTCGAACTCACCATATTCCTGCGTTAAAATTTTTGGTAAAAACTCCGTAAGATTTTCGTCTTCATTACGTGCGCAGATAATTACGCTAACAGGTTCCGCGCCAGTTCCGGCAGTTTGTAAATTAGTTTTTTGCGAATGCATCCCTTTGGGAAAAGCGGCGGCCGGCCAGTACGCTAAAAAGTAATGAATGATGTGTATTAAGAATACCAAACCGCCAAGTATGGACAATATCTCTTCAATACCTATATGATTAAATTGGGGCAAAGGCATGCCGCAAAGTTATCTGCACAGCAAGAGCGAAATATAGATATCTTTGCTAGTATTAAACAAAGAAATTAACAATAGCCACTAATTACACGAATCGACACGAATGGATTAGTGAAATTAGCGCAATTCGTGGCTATTTTGAAAGTTCGATGCAAAATATTAAAGCAGTAATATTTGATATGGATGGAGTTCTGATTGATTCGGAACCCCTTTGGCGCATTGCCATGATTCAAGGTTTTAATGATATTGGTATTGATTTTACGGATGAAGATTGTCGCTCGACAACAGGAATGCGATTTAAAGAAGTAGTAGAGCGTTGGTTTAATCATCACGGTATAACTCACTCAACACCAACACAACTCGCTGATTCAGTTATTGCACATTTAATTGATTTAATAAACGCAAAAGGCGAAGCGATGAGTGGTGCTATTGAATTGTTGGAGTTTTTTAAAACTAAACAATTTCCCATCGGATTAGCCACTTCATCGAGCCATATTTTGGTGGATGCCGTTTTACAGAAAACAAAAACCAAACATTATTTCAATGCTATTACCTCGGCTGAGTTTTTAGAACATGGTAAACCACATCCAGAGGTTTTTTTAAAATGTGCGATGGAATTGGCCATTGCTCCTGAAAATTGTCTCGTTATTGAAGATTCTATTAATGGCTTAAAAGCAGGAAAAGCAGCGGGCATGACCGTTATTGCGATACCAGATATTGAACATAAAGACGATAATCGCTTCGAAATAGCCGATTATAGGCTTAATAACCTCTCGGATGTTATTAAATTATTAAGGTAATCCGATATCTCTTTTTGATTTAGTTCATTGAATTTTTTTATAACTTTTCCGTCTTCTTTCACAATTAGAAAAGTTGGATAAGCAAATATCCCTAAGTCATTCTGTACATTTTTCAAACTAATTCGCGCTTGTGGAAAATTAATCCCTTTAACCCGAGAGATTGACTCAATAGCACCGTCTGCATCAAATGGATTCAATCCTATAACAGTAAATTTTTTACTCGCGAATTTATTTTGTAACTCTATTAAAATTGGTGTTGCTGCCAAACACGGCGCGCATTGTCTGTACCAAAAATCAATTAAAACAAATTTAAATCCCATTTTATTAATTAGGGAACTGTCCTTTAGATTAATCATTTTGATTTTAGGCAAAAAGTACATTCCTGTGTCTATTGAATGTGTTGTATAATCACTTAGTTTCTTTGGGGTATATTTTCTGTCAGCAGGAAACTGATTGTTAATGCTTGCAAACCGCTTATTAATTAATCCCGAATCTGTATAAACTTTTATGCCATATTTGAATTCTTCAACGGTTTTTTCTCCAGTCGTATAATGAACTTGCTCCTTAAATCCGACTAATAATCCAGTTTTAACATTAAAAAACAAATCTTTTTTTAACATTGAATAAGTTTCAATAAAAAAACTATCAAGGGGTGGTGCTTTCAAATTAGCCTCGAATTGGACATGTTTACATTGAATTTTATTATAAATCGTATCCGTCAGTAATCTAACCTTACAAACAGCAGTATCTTTATAACTGATTCCTTTAAAATAGAACTTGGTAAAAGTCCTAAGAATATTATAAGGATAGAAAACAAAAGTATCCCTAACGGATTCCTCCCATTTATGATTTTCATATGGAGTTAACACTCTTGTTTCTCCCTTAATGTTCTTAAGGCAGTATTTATTTTGTTCATAATAAACGATAGTAGATAAACCAAAGGACTTATCTTTATCTTTCTGGATAAATCCGATTTTATTCCCTATCTGTTTCTTTTCGTAATTTGATTCGAATTGGCTTAAACCCTGAAATTCTACGCAAATTGTTTCAGCATATACAGTCTTATGTTTTACTAAGACATCAAGAGCGTTTTTTACTTGCCCAATTAATAAATCTTGGGAAAGGCTAAGAAAAAAAACAATTATATACCTTACGGATATCAATAATAATTATTACAACATAAACATAAACAACGTAATTTCCAAATGTCAAGAATTAAGATAAAATTTCACAAAATTCCGAATTACAGCCTTTATCTCGTAAATTTACATAATT
>JAYTSW010000353.1:0-4681 GCA_043745425.1 Sphingobacteriaceae bacterium
CTTCCAATTCACCAAAAACAAATGGATTAAATAACAGCACCGACGCTCAGTTTAATACCAATACTAATCAGCCAACATACGAGCCGGTTAAACCTGTAAGAAACACCTATGAGAACCTAAATCCAAAGGGAAATGTTTTTGATGCAGGTACGCCAACGTTTAATAATGGCGGTAATTCTCCATCCAATAACAGTCCTAGAAATAGTGGCGGTAGCGTTGGTGGGGGCAGACCACGTTAATTAATAATTATTATTATGAACTCAAGGTATTTTGCAATTGCAATACTGTTCGTTTCGTCTATCTCTTTTTCACAAAATGATATTGACGCTTTAAGGTATTCTCAAACTGGCGTTGGAGGTAACGCTCGTTTTGTAAGTATGGGCGGAGCGTTTGGAGCACTTGGTGGAAATACAAGTTGCTTAAGTTACAATCCTGCAGGTATTGGTATTTACCGTAAAGGTGAATTATGTATTAGTCCTGGGATTAATTTTTCTACTGTAAAAGCATCTTATAATGGTACCGACACAAAAAACTTCACCCCATCGTTAGTGTTTAATGGTTTTGGTATTGCGGGTTCGTGGGATAGTAAAGAAAATGAAGATGTGCGCCACTCTTTTGGTTTATCGTCTACTCAATTACAAAATTTTAATTCAACAACTTCTATTGTGGGTCGTTCAAAAGGTAGTTCCATTATGAATGACATTTTAAATAATGCGAATGGATATACTGTAAAAAACTTAGACCCTTCGTATAGCGGAATGGCTTACAGTACTTATCTTTTAGATACATTAAATACTAGCCCAACAACTTTTAAGTATTATGGTTTTATTGACCCAAAAGCAGATTTAAAGCAAAGTAAAACCATTGCACGCTCTGGTAAAATGAGTGAGACGGCAATTGGTTATACTTATTCTTATAAAGATAAATTATATTTAGGTGCGAGTTTAGGAATTCCGGTTATTAGTTATGTTCATAATTCAGTTTATACTGAGAGTGATGATAAAGATTCGTTGAGGATTTATAAAGGCGCAAGTAATCAAATTTATGATACATATTCTTATCCTGTTAAATATTACAATAATGCCGCCAATACCGGCTTATTGGGAGGTTTTAAATCTGTTACGTATAACGAAGTTTATAAGACAACAGGACGTGGTTATAATTTAAAATTAGGAACTATTTATAGAGTTAATGAGTTTATACGAATTGGTGCTAATTATCAAACGCCTTCAGTTCTAAATTTAACGGATGTGTATTCTTATTCTATGACGACGACATTTGACGGAGGTGATGCAATACCTGCTTCATATCCTGAAAATGGTGGAGTTTATAAATACAAAATTATTACCCCAATGCGTTATGGCGCTTCTTTGGGTTTTATTTATAAAAAACTTTTAGTAATTGGTGTTGATTATGAAGGTGTAAATTATTCGAAAGCCAGTATCACAAGTGCAAGTCCTAGTGAATTTTCAGGAGTTAATAAAACCATAAGTACAAAATACAGTGCTGCTTCAAATTTGAGATTTGGTGCTGAGGTAAATATTCAGAACGTATTTATTCGTGCAGGTTATGCAATGTATGGTAGTCCGTTTGGAAATACGTTTACCGGAAAATTTACAAGAACAACTTATAGTGGTGGTTTTGGAGTAAGAAATAAAACCTGGGCTTTGGATATCGGGTTTGTGAAAAGTGTTTATGATGAAGATTACTTTATGTTTAATTCTAAATTCGTCAACAAAACGGATCTTTCAATTTCTGGAACAAAATTCGTAATTACAGTCGGATGTAAGTTTTAGTGATAGCATAAACATTTATTATACGATTATAAGCCCTTATCCATTTGTATAGGGGTTTGTTATTTATATAATTCTAAATTCGTTGTTCATTCCAATAGCTATCGGGAGTTCTATTATTCTTCATTCAAAGCCTTATGCTTGAACAGTTGAATAACTGAACACTTGAATAATGAAGTGTGTAAACTAAAAATAACTGTTTCCGTTATATAACAATAAGGTGTATTTTTGCGCTATGGTATTTGATATACATATTTTTGTTTGCACCAATCAGCGCACAGGTACCGACAGGTTAAGTTGTGGAGAAGCGCATGGTTTGGATTTGGTAACTGAATTTAAAAAGCAAACTAAAGAATTAAAAACTAGCCTCACTATAAGAGCACAACGGGCGGGCTGTTTAGGTATTTGTGATTTTGGACCAACGGTTGCTATTTATCCTGAAGGGATTTTTTATGTGGGCGTAAAAAAAGAAGATGTAACGGAAATAATTCAATCACACATTATCAATAAAAAACCGGTTGAGCGTTTATTGCTAAAACAAAAGTAATGGAAGAACTGCCGGATATAATTACTGGGATTTCAAAACCTGATCTCTTCGAAAAATTTAAATTGCAATTGCAAAAAGATTTTGAATTCTGTGGTCTGGATGGGAGATTTGCAGCCTATTTAATTCCGGACTACGGTTCCATTTTTAATTTTGTTCATACAGAAGTTGAAAAACTAAATAAAAACTATTCAAGTAAACTTAATGAATTGCTTTATCGAATAGACATCAGCGAAATGCAAATTAAAAAAGCATTTAATTCTAATTCAGATACAACACTTAATGCGGTGATTGCAGAATTGATAGTTAAACGCGAATTGCAGAAAATAATAATTAAAGAACATTATAAAAATAAATGAGCGAATTAAATATAAGAGTAGGGGATAAGGCTGACTTGCCGAACATTTTAAATCTGATAAAGGAATTGGCAGAATATGAAAAAGCGCCAGCTGAAGTTGAAGTAACGATTTCGGAAATGGAAAACTGGGGCTTTGGTGCCAATAAATTATTTGATTTTTTTGTGGCTGAACAAAACGGAGTAATAGCTGGCTTAGCTCTCTATTATTATAAATACTCAACCTGGAAAGGCAAGTGTTTATTTTTGGAAGATATTATTGTTACTGAAAAAATGCGCGGTGCCGGCATTGGTAAATTATTGTTCGATAAAATTGTTGAGGTGGCGAAAAATGAAAAAGTGCGTCGTTTAGAATGGCAAGTGTTAGATTGGAACGAGCCCGCCATTAAGTTTTATAAAAAGTACAATGCCACTCTCGACCCTGAATGGCTTAACGGAAAGTTAACAAACCATCAATTATCGAAATTATAGATTTTTCTCTGCGTAACTCTTAAACTTCGTATCTCTGTGTTGAAATCCTGAATCACTCATTAGTTTTAATGAGGCATTTTGGAACAACCCATTTGTTTTTATAATTCTCTAAATTAATAATTTCATCTTTACAGCTTAGATATTGTCCGACTGCATTACGTTTAAAATAAATGGCTTCTCCTTTATTCAATTCTTCTATTGTAATAAGTATTAAATTATTTATATCAACCTTTCGGTTATTAGAGCCTATTTTTAAACCCAATTCGTTATTTTTTAAATCCATAACGCTCGATAAGCTATCGGCTAATTCACCATCTTCTTTAATGTTTTTTAAAAAATGATAGTGATTTCCTTTTTCATGAGCAATTCCAAGTTTTCTAATCTTTTTTGTTTTTATTTTCTGACTAAAAGCTGCCATAAAAAAAGTGTGGCGAAAAGCATCGAGTTTTCCTCCATTTTCAAAAGCGTCCAAGCCTTTTAATTTTTTTAATTCTTCGTAATAAGGTAAACACATTTTGTAAATCTTTTTAACTTTTAGAGCTGCAAACGGATGAAAGAAAGCCCATCGTTTTTCATAACGAGAGCGTTCGCTAATTTTTTGAGCTGAAACAACAGCACTAAAAAAAATAAAAACTATAATTAAAAAAACACGCATCAAAATCACTCTAAATTAAATTTCACTCAATTAACATAAAATTGTTGATAAGACATTTTTGTAAAGCCCTTTGCCAAAGTTAATATCTTTAAATTTGCCTTGTATGGCATTTAAAGGCGATTTATTTAAAAAGATTTTTGCAAAGGAACTTGGTACAGGTCTAGTTGAAAGTATTAATGATTTACGTGACAAAGAATTCAGCGGTACAAAATTAAGTCCTGAAGAACGTTTTGCTTTATCTACTTTCGATAATTACCGTCTTAAAATTCTTAACTCACAGGAAAACGAATCGGCTTTCCATCAACATTACCGCCAACTTCAGGTAATAGCCAACTTAAGTGATTGGCGAGAATTTCTTAAAGAAGATTACACAAAATAAGCCTTATTTTCAAGTCTTTATTCCTTTTTAGTTGTAAAGTATTTTTTTACATTTGGTTCACTTAATTGATACCCCATGAACGTTAAAACTTTAGGTCAGTTTATTATTGAAAAGCAAGCGGATTTTCCGTACGCAAAAGGCGAATTATCACGCTTATTAAGAGATTTAGGTATTGCCTCTAAAATTGTTAACCGTGAAGTAAATAAAGCAGGTTTAGCCGAAATTTTAGGTGAAACCGGCGATACTAATATACAAGGCGAAAAAGTGAAGAAATTGGACGTTTTTGCAAACGAACAGTTTATTGCCGCTTTAAAAGCTGGTGGTGAAGTTTGCGCCATCGCGAGTGAGGAAAACGAATTCATTATCCCAGTTGAGTCTGAAATATCAAAAAATGCAAAATATGTTGTGGCTATTGATCCTTTAGATGGCTCTTCTAATATTGATGTAAACGTTTCTGTTGGAACAATTTTTTCAATTTACCGTC
>JAYTSW010000354.1:0-4644 GCA_043745425.1 Sphingobacteriaceae bacterium
AAATCGTATTGTCGAAATTATCGTTTCCTCAGTAAAACCTTTTCAGTTAATGCTTGGTAAAATAATCGGAATCGCAATTCTGGGAATAGGTCAGTTTATTACTATGGGGATTATAACAGCAATTTTATCGACTGTACTTTCTACAACTTTATTGGGAGACGTTAAAAAGGATTTATCAAAATTTCAGCTACAACAGGATTTGGTTTACAAAAACGGCACCAATGTTGATTTAGAAAAATTTGATAAAATGCAAGATAAATTAGAAGTGTTTGAAATGCTACAAGCGGCAGGAAAAATTAATTATGTAGAAATTGCTATTTGTTTTCTGCTTTATTTTTTAGGTGGTTATTTATTTTATAGTTCCATTTTAGCAGCAATAGGTAGCGCTGTAGATGCCGAAGCCGATGCACAACAGTTTATGATGCCGGTGATGTTGCCTCTTATTGCAGGGTATATTATTTCAGCTCGAATGATGACGAATCCCGAGGGAAGTATGGCTTTTTGGGGATCTATAATTCCGTTTACTTCACCAATAGTAATGATGGCACGTTTGCCTTTTGGTGTTCCAATTCATCAAATATTAATTTCAATAAGTTTATTGTTTGCTTCCTTCATCGGAACAACATGGCTAGCCGGAAAAATTTATCGTACCGGAATTTTGATGTACGGAAAAAAAGTTAGCTGGCGAGAATTAAGCAAGTGGCTTTTCTATAAATAGTTTATAGTTGAGAGTTTATAGTACGTTCCTATAAACTATCAACCATAAACTATAAACTTGCCTTTGCCACTTCCCATACCACAATCCCAATACTAACCGAAATATTGAGAGAATGTTTTGTTCCTAATTGCGGAATTTCAATACTGCCATCACAACTATCTATTACATTTTGTTCAACTCCGTAAACTTCATTTCCGAAAATTAAAGCTAATTTTTCTCCTTTGGTTGGATTAAAATTTTGCAAATAAATACTGTTTTCAACTTGTTCAATAGCATAAACTTTATAACCGTTTTGTTTTAATTCTTCAACTGCTTCTTTTGTGGTTTTAAAATGTTTCCAGTTAATACTTTCTGTTGCACCAAGGGCGGTTTTTTCTATTTCTGCATTGGGAGGAGTGCCAGTTACACCGCATAAATAAAGATTTTCTAGCAAAAAAGAATCCGCAGTTCTGAAGGCTGAACCTACATTATTGAGACTGCGAACGTTATCTAAAACCAAAACAACCGGTAGTTTTTCCGATTGTTTAAATTCCTCAAGGCTTTTGCGTCCCAAATCCTCGTTTTTTATTTTTTGCATAGGGCAAAAATAGCTATCTTTAAGCTTTAATTTTAAGAATAATCCTTATTTGTGAAGATTAGTAAAGAATTTAGAATTGGCGTAGTGGTTATTTCAGCTATTGCTGCCTTTATTTGGGGACTATTCTTCTTAAAAGGCACCGACCTTTTATCACACAAATATGTCCTTTACTCAGTTTATCCTAAAATCGATGGTTTAATTGAGGCCAATCCTTTAATGATTAATGGTTTTAAAGTGGGGCAAGTAAATAAAATTTCCTTAATCAAAACGCCGGGCAAATTTTATAATCAAGTATTAGTAAAATTTTTATTGACTGAAGATGTTCAGATTCCAAGAAACTCAACGGCTAAGGCTGTTAGTTCGGATTTATTGGGATCGAAAGCAGTTGAAATTATTTTTAGTAAGGAAACTCAATTTGTTTCATCTGGCGATACACTTTTATCAGAAACTGAAGCGGGATTAAAAGAATCAGTAAATAAACAATTAACACCTTTACAGAAAAAAGCAGAAGGATTAATTTCTTCTATTGATTCTGTAATGACAATTGTTCAGTTTGTATTAAACGATAAAACCCGTGACAACTTAAGTAAATCATTCGAGAGTATTAAAAAAGCCATTCAAAGTTTAGAGCAAACGGCTTATAAGCTAGATGATTTAATTGCGACTGAAAAAAGTAAAATTTCTTCTTTACTTACCAAATTAAATTCAGTTGCTGCAATGCTTGAACAAAATACGGGTAAAATCGAAAATATTATTGGTAATTTGAGTACCCTTAGTGATAGTTTAGCAAAAGCGGATATTAAGAAAGCAATTGATGACGCTGATAAAACATTAATTGAATTTAAAACGATACTTGCGCAAATTAATGCTGGACAAGGAACATTAGGTAAGCTTGCTAAAAACGATTCGTTGTATAATAACTTAAACAAAACGAGCGAAGATTTAGATAAATTAATGAAAGACCTTCGCGTAAATCCGGAGCGTTATATACATTTCTCTGTTTTCGGCAGGAGGGAAAAAGCCAAAAACAAACCTAAACTTTAAAAAGTAGTATGGTAAGTTCTATTATTTTCATTCTTCTTTTCTTAGGTGCATCTGCCTTCTTTTATATCAATGCTAAAAAAGTTCGTCGTAATATTTTATTAGGAAAAAACATTTCCATTAAAGACAATAAACGTGAGCGGATAAAAATAATGTCATTGATAGCTTTAGGACAAAAGAAAATGTTTTCTCGTCCAATTCCAGCAATCTTGCATTTGTTTTTGTATTCCGCATTTGTTATTACACAGATTGAGTTAATTGAAATTATTTTTGATGGTGCTTTAGGTCATCATCGGGCTTTCCGACCTGCATTAGGAGAATTCTATACTTTCATGGTAAGTTTCATTGAAATTTTATCAGTATTGGCATTCGTTGGAACAATCGCATTTTTATCGCGTCGTAATTTATTAAAAGTACCACGCTTAGTAAAAAGTGAATTAAACGGTTGGCCAAAACTAGATGCCAATTTTATTTTGTTTGGAGAGATAATCTTGATTTGTTTTATTTTCATGATGAATGGGGCTGATGAAGTTTTGTATTCAAGAGGTGCATCGCATGCTGAAAATTTAGGCGATGGTTCTTTGGGATTAGCAATTAGTTCTCATATTGGTCCTATGTTATTTGGTGGGATGTCAGACAGCACTCTTCATGTTGTTGAGCGTATTGGCTGGTGGGGACATATAGCCATGGTATTTGGATTTTTAAACTATTTGCCATTTTCAAAACACATTCATATTTTATTAGCGTTTCCGAATACTTATTTTTCCAATCTTAATGCAAAGGGTTCTTTCAAAAATTTATTTGAAGTAACTGATGTTGTGAAACCAAATTTCGATTCATCGTATCAATCGGTTTTAGATCCAAACGCCCCAGTAAAATTCGGAGCAAAAGATGTAATGGATTTGAATTGGAAACAATTATTAGATGCTTACACTTGTACGGAGTGTGGTAGATGTACTTCTGCTTGTCCGCAAAACATAACAGGTAAAGCATTATCACCTCGTAAAATCATGATGGATACGCGTGATAGATTAGAAGAGGTTGGAAAAAACATTGATAAAAATGGTGGTAAGTTTGTTGATGATGGGAAATCTTTATTGGGAGATTATATTACAACTGAAGAAATTTGGGCTTGTAACACTTGTAATGCATGTGTACAGGAGTGTCCCGTAAATATTGATCCGCTAGCAATTATAATGGATTTGCGTCAACAGTTAGTGTTAGAGCAAAGCGCGGCTCCGACTGAATTAAACGGTATGTTTGGCAATATTGAAAACAACGGAGCTCCTTGGCAGTTTTCACCAGCCGACAGAGCGAATTGGGTAAACGAAAATTAAAAATTTGGCGCCTTAGCGTCTTTGCGAGAAACAAAAAATGATTGAAAAGAAAATTATAGTTCCAACAATGGCCGAGATGCTTGCTAAAGGCGAAACTCCTGAAATTTTATTTTGGGTGGGTTGCTCAGGTAGTTTTGATGATCGCGCCAAAAAAATAACAAAAGCTATTGTACGTATTTTAAATCATGTTGATATTAAGTTTGCGATTTTAGGAACTGAAGAAAGTTGCAGCGGAGATCCGGCTAAACGTGCAGGAAACGAATTTTTATTTCAAATGCAGGCGTTCCAAAATATTACTACTCTAAACAATTATAATGTAAAGAAAATTGTAACGGGTTGCCCGCATTGTTTTAACACCATAAAAAACGAATATCCTGAATTAGGAGGAAAATACGAAGTGGTTCATCACACACAATTGGTGCAGGAATTAATTAATTCAGGAAAATTAAAAGTGCAGGGTGGAGAATTTAAAGGCAAGAAAATTGTTTATCACGACCCGTGTTACTTAGGTCGCGCTAATGATGTTTACGAGGCTCCTCGCGAAGTGATTCAAAAATTAGATGTTGAATTAGCAGAGATGAAACGTAGTCGCGCTAATGGTTTATGCTGTGGTGCTGGTGGGGCACAGATGTTTAAAGAAGCAGAGAAAGGAAATAAGGAAGTAAATAACGAGAGGGCAGAGGAGGCGTTGAATTTAAATCCTGATATTATTGCGGTGGGTTGTCCGTTTTGCAATACGATGATGACAGATGGCGTAAAACATTTTAATAAAGAAGATAAAACAAAGGTGATGGATGTAGCAGAACTAATTGCTTCAGCAAATGATTTATAATTGATGAAAAGTTTAAAATTTATATTTGCATTAGTTCTTGTAACATTCTTTGTTTCATGTTCTCCTAAAGAAAAAACTGAAGAAGTAATTTCAAAAAAGAACGATTCTTTATTAGATAAAATTAATTCACCTGAGATAA
>JAYTSW010000355.1:0-17570 GCA_043745425.1 Sphingobacteriaceae bacterium
AAAGTATATCGTTCACGTGCAGCAACTGCTAATGTTACAATAGGAACAGGCAACGCATTTGATATCCGCTATGAAAATCCAAACCCGATTACAAACGCTGCGAAAATAAAATCCATCTGTCAGGACTCAGCAGGAAATTTATCAACTATTTATAATCATAATTTAAATATCGATTGGACACCACCTACTAACTTAACATTTGTAAATGATGGTAAAACCGCTGACATAACTGTAAATTGCAATAAAGATTCGTTGAGTGCTAATTGGAGTTCTTCGGCTGATCCTAATTCTGCCATTGCCAAATATTGGTATTCAGTTGGTACAAGTCCGACCGCCACAAACGTTTTAGGCTGGACCAGCAATTGGGGAAGTACAATTGTTACATCAAATACATTATCCTTAACACAAAACACAGTTTATTATTTTAATGTACAAGCTGAAGACGGTGCGGGATTGTTAAGTAATATAATTAGCAGCAACGGACAAAAAGTGGATACCACTTGTGCCTTGTCCGGTATTAATGAATTGAGTTTAGAGAATAGTGTTTCTGTATTTCCTAACCCTTTTAATAACAATGTAACTGTTCAGTTAAACACATTTAATTTAACTGATGTAAAAGTTAGTTTAACCGATGTATTAGGAAGAGGAATACTGAATGCAAAATTCGAAAATGGATCAATGACGAAAACCATTAATTTATCCCAAATGGCTCAAGGTGTTTACTACATTAAAGTTGAATCGGGGAAAAATAATTTTGTCACCAAACTCGTAAAAGAATAAAATAAATTTCTTAATCAAAAAAAGACCGCTTGAAAAAGGCGGTCTTTTTTATTTAGAGATTATTTAAAATTAATTTTTATTTATTTTAAATATCTTGCTTCCGTTAGCTACACTCGCAGTTTTTACAAAGTAAATACCCTTGTTTTAGTAAACCTTTAATGTTTGTTTCAAGTTGAATTCGTGAATTACTCCACCTTTACAAACTTCCTAACTTTAACTAAACTTCCATTTAGATAAATATTCGCAATATAAGTTCCATTGGCGAAATTAGAAACGTTCACTTTTGTTTCTTCAGTCAACTCAGCTTCATAAATTTTACGGCCGGTAATGTCCCTTATTTCTAATTTACCTTTATCGCCTGCTTTTAATTCAGTTTTAATTGTCAATTCATTCGCCGCAGGATTTGGATATAATTCGTATCCATCATTTACAACATTTGCAAATTCAATTATTCCTGTCGGCGTAACAGTTCCTGTTTTCATTCCATTTCCAAAACTGGTTACCCAAATTTCTCCTGCAACATACGGATTAAAAAATACACGCTCCGGTTGTTGAAAGGGATAACTCGGCACCACTGAAAAAGTTGGTGACGGCGAATTTATATTATGACTAATCCATAAACCTTGTGTTTCGCTAGTTAAATAAATTTCGTTTGCGTTAGCAGGATTAAAAGTACAAGAGGTTGCTCTGTCGATTGTTGAGCCCGTTAATTTTGTCCAGCTTGTACCACGATTAGTTGTTTTATATAATCCACCTAAACCATTTGGTGGGCCACCCCAGCCACTAAACACGTTAGCATACCAGGTATTTTGCGCTGCATCATTCGGATCAATCACAATATCTTTTGTCCAATAATACATTCCTGTATGCGAAACATCTGTCCAACTATTTGTAGCGGGATTATAAATAAAAACTCCTGAACTCGCAGTAAATGCTCCTGCACTTGTACGGCGACCAGAATATGTTGCTACTAACTTTCCATCATTCAATACTACTAAACTTGCAGGATGTTTTTCTGTACGTGGAGGATTTGGTAATAATGTCCACGTTGATGCCGCTAAACTGCTTAAATTACTTGTAACATATACCCCGCCTAATCCGGTACCACCAGAATAATGAATTACACTTGCGTAAGCACGATTCGGATTATTTGGATCAATTGCTACCCAAAATACAGGATGACCGAAATTGTGAAGTAATGTCCAAGCAGCGCCATTGTTAGTTGAATAAATTATTTTTCCATTTACATCTGCTGCATCTAATTGCGCATCTTGTAAACGTGTACTTTGATACATATCATGAATATTTGATGTGCCAGCAATTAAAGTTCCTCCTGTTTGTGCTAAACGATATGTTGAGTTAGCCGAATTACCAGTATAATTAAACGACCATGAATTTCCCGCATCAGTACTTCTTATTCCTCTTATATCAGAAAAACACGACCACATATTATTTGCACTCTGCCAAGATACTTGCCAGCAAGTTGTATTTTCAATTCCTACACTTTGATAATTTTGATTTATTGGTGTATTTGCTCCCGCTGCATGTTGTCCTGTCGAGTTTACATAAGCTTGTGTCCAACCCGTACCGCCATTATTTGTTTTATGTACAAAACCAAAATCCCCAAATATAACTGAGTTAGCATTGTTTGGCGCTACAGCAATTCCGAAAGGACACTCGCCATAAGTCCAGTTACGGTCTCCGCCTTGCCCACTCCAGCCGGTAATAATATTTCCATTGCTTACGGTTGTAAATACGTGCGACCAACCTGTTCCTGCATTTGTTGTTTTAATAATATCGGGTTCAGAATTTGAATTACTTCCTGCTAAATAAACTGTTGAGATATCGTTATTCGCCATGCCAACAAACATTGGATAATCAGTTGCGGTATTTATGCCCGTCATTTTTGGCGTCCAGTTTCCTGATCCATAATCTACAGAGTAAACTCCGGTAGGAAAATTTAAATAATTAGAACCAACAACGCCAACATAAATATTACTTACATCAGCAGTAATACAAAAGAAACGTGTTGTTGCACCCACTTTTCCACCTGCAAAACTCCAAATACGATCAGTTGCAGGTAAACCTGTGATTGGCGCTATAGCCCATGATGTACCACCGTTAGTTGACAATATAACACCATCATTTGTTCCTATATAAATATTATTCCCATCCCAAAAAACACCGCCAACAACAACACCCGCACCTGAATTTGTTGCAGTATGAACAGCTGTAAATGTTGTACCCCCGTTATTTGAAAAATAAATATCACCGTAATAAGAGATGATAACACGCAACGGATTATTATAATCCGCATCAATGCTAAACGTTTCTTGAGTATTATCTGGATTACCTGTAAGAGCCGTCCAATTTACACCATTGTTTGTACTTTTCATTGGTATAATCATATTATTAGCATAACTAATAGAATACAATAAACCAACAGAATTTGTATAACATACTTTTGAATTATGTCCGGCAATTAATTGATTAAAATCAACTTGATTATAAGAAGTACCGAAAGTTGTAGTGTGAAATAATTCACCCATATCGCAAGCAATATAATATTCATTATTATTTGCAGGATTAATTGACAAAGCAAATAAAGCTCCGCCGCCACCAATACCTCTTGACGAGAATGAAGTGGGTTGCGCAAAAGTTAAAGTTGAAATACCGATAAGAAAAAGTGTAATTAATTTTTTCATAGTTTGGGGTTTTTGAATACATTAAATTAATAAAAAAATTACAGAAACGCAAGATGAAGTGCAGAATAAGGATAAATCTCCTCTATCGATTTAGGCTTTTACTACAATTAATATAAATCCCCTCTTATGGGTGAGGAAAGCCAATGGCAAAGCAGCTACTTTTAGTCATTAATTTAAAAATCCAATGAAAAAAGCTATTCTTCTATTTATCCTAATTTTTTTATCAATTATTTCAAATGCACAAGTAAATCCTCTCTCAGCACCTCCTCCGGGTGGAAATAAAAAAGCTTGGGTTAGCGAACGTGTTGGCATTACTGATGTAACTATTATGTACGACCGTCCCGGCGTAAAAGGACGTGAAGGAAATATTTATGGAACACCTGTAGTACATAATGGTTTTGAGGATTTAGGATTTGGAAGTAGTAAAGTCGCTCCGTGGCGTGCAGGTGCTAATGAAAATACCACAATTGAATTCAGCACCAATGTAAAAATTGAAGGCAAATATTTAGTAGCCGGTAAATATGGTTTTTTTGTAGCCTACGGAAAAGATGAATGCACAATCATTTTTTCAAAGGAGAATGGCGCCTGGGGGAGTTTTTTTTATGATGATAAAGAAGATGCTTTACGTGTAAAAGTAAAACCAACAACTTTAGATAAAAGTGTAGAATGGTTGAAATTTGAATTCACAAATCAAACAGAAAGTTCTGCAGTAATTGCATTACAGTGGGAAAAAGTTTCCATTCCGTTTAAAGTAGAAGTGGATTTAATAAATACTAGTTTAAATGCATTTCGCAAACAGTTAAAAAGCGATAAAGGATTCAGCTGGCAAGCATTTGAACAGGCCGCTTCTTTTTGCGACCAAAATAATGCTAACCTTGAAGAAGGATTAAGCTGGAGTAATACTGCTGTTTTATTTGATAAAAATTTTCAAACATTGGTTACTAAATCTTCTATTCTTGATAAACTAGGAAAGAAAACCCAGGCCGATTCTGCAATGAAAGCTGCTTTGCCGCTGGGGTCGATGAATGACCTACATTTTTACGGAAAACAATTATTGACACAGAAAAAAAATAAAGAAGCACTGGAAGTTTTTAAAGCTAATGCTGCAAAAAATCCGAAACAATTTACAACTTACGCTGGTTTAACAAGAGGATATTCATCTGTTGGTGATTATAAAACGGCGTTAACAAATGCTAAACTTGCTTTGCCATTAGCGCCAAATGCGGTTAATAAAAATGCTGTTGAAGAGATGATTAAAAAACTAGAGGTAGGTAAAGATGTAAATTAACTATTCCATTTCGGACAGCGAGATGGATTAGCAACTCTTTTCCAAACGCCCCAATGTTTAAATTTATAAATCCAACGAGGCGTTCTTGTTTTCTTATCGATAATTTTATGTTTCTGTTTTCTGTATTTATCGATTCTTGATTTGTGAATTTTATCTTCATTCTTATTGACCCTAGCTAAAACTTCTCCATTGCCTTTATTTCCTACTCTTATTAACTTAGCGTATTCTTCATCAGCCAATTTCTGATATTTATGACAAGGGCAATGCGGATTACGCGGATCGTTAATATCAAAAGTTGTTTGTGATTTCATGCGTCCAACTAAACACAAAAAGAACAGGAAGAGAATAATTCCCCTCCTATCCATTTTGTATTTCATTCTATTTTTCATTAGTGTCAATTCGTGAAATTAGTGGCTAATTTTTCTCCGTGTAACTCTGTTCCTTCATGCCTCTGTATTGAAAATCCCTAAGGTCTAACCGCAAAGTACGCAAAGTGCTATTTTATGAGTTAACTTTTTTAATTGTTACTTTATCAGTAGCGCTCCATGTTTTAAATTCATTCATGTAGTATAAGTAAGCTGCTGAAGCCGGAGAATCATATACACCAGGCATTTCCGCTTTAAGGTCTAAGTTAATTTCCTTAACAGCTTTTGGTCCCATGCCGCGATAATAGATGGCAATGTTGTTACCTTTTATTTCGTAGTAATCAAACACTTTTTTCTCTTGTAATTCTTTTAGTTGCCATGGTTGAACCGAGAAGCCTGCAGGAATACCAATAATAGCCATTGTACTTGGCACTTCTTCATTTTTCTTGTTGCTGATAATTGCTGTTAAACGAACTGTTTCACCGACGTTAGCAGTTTTACTTGCCATTTTAGTTTTTAAGTCGATAGAACATTCTTTATCACTGTTTGGTAATGAAGTGCTCCAGTTAATTGACATCGAGTAAGGAAGAGGAGTTTTCACACCAACGTATTTTACTTTTACATCATGTTTACCTTCGCCTTTAATGAACTCTTCTAAATTATCAACGGTGATTGCACCTTTATCTCCTGCTTTGTAAGTTTTAGTAATTACTTTTTTACCGTCGATGTAAATTTCAATAGTACCATCTTCAGTTGTTTTTTTACTAAACTTAGCATACTCAGTCAACGCTTTAAGAGCTAAAATTGTTCCTTGCGTTGAACTAAATACTCCTGAACCACTACGCGTACTTGTTAAAAATTGTACTGTACTATTTAAAGCCGCACCATGTTTACCGTTAGAATTTAATATCGCCATAATTGATAAGGCTGATGTTTCAATAGTAAGCGATTGTCCTTGCGAATAAGTAATAGAGTGAGAAGAACCAGTGAAGCTGCCATCTTTCGCTTGTTTGCCTACTAAAGCGTTTAATGCTTCATCACCTTTTGTGGTTTCTTTCATTGCGTAAGCTGCATTTGCCATCATTGCTAACATGTATGGATCTTTTGTTTCCATTGCTTTTTTGTATGATGTTTCAAATTCTTTTTTGATATCAGTATAACCTGCTTCAGTTAAAGCATACACGATATAAGAATTTAAAATATCATCGCTTATTCTTCCGAAATCGTGATAAGCATGTTTTTCTCTAGCGAAACCACCTTTACCATCTTTTTTGCTGATTAGCCAATTAGCAGTGCGGTCTAACATTTTTTGATCAATGTCTTGTCCTGCTTTTTTCATATCCACAAATTCCATAATACCATAAGCCGTTAACCCTTCGTGTGCAGGATTTGCACCAAACCATTCGTACCCTTTTTCACTTGATTCAAATGTTGTTAAGCGTTTGTAACCGCGGTTTAATAAATCACTTGCTTTTGATAATGTTTTTGTGTCTTTACTATCCGTACTATTTAAATAATCTAAGACCATTGCGTTAGGATAAGCAGTACAAGATGTTTGTTCGAAACAACCATAAGGCTCTTGTAAAATTCCTTCAACACCTTTCATTAAATCAGAAACTACATTAGGGAAAGCAGTGAAGGTTGCTTTTAATGAACCATTCACCATTTTATTAATTTCGAATGTGTATTCATTTTCTACATCTTGTGCTGAAAAAGAAGTTTGCACTGGGAATCCTTTGGGTGCGATTTTTATTTTTTGAGTGAACGCATCACCTAAACCACAAGCTTTAAATGCAATTGTGAATTCACCATAACCGATTTTATCCAATACTTTATAATCTAAATAAATTGTTTTAGCAGCACCAGGCATAATAGTCTGTACACTTGGAATTGCAGCTAATTCCTTTAATCCATCAGGAGCAGTAATAGTGATTACACCACCTAAAGGAGCATTAGTATTATTTTTTAAAGTTAAAGGGATAGAAACAAAATCTTCCGTGGCCACTTCAACCGGAATTTTAGTTGTCATATTAAAAGGCAATTGAGTAAAAATGTTTTTTTCTGTTCTTCCAATTGTTCCATCACTTCCAATACCTTCAATTGTTGTACGGAAAGAAGTGATATCATCAGAAGTATAAAACTCAATCGTTTTTTTACCGCTATAACCTACTTCAATATTCGGGTTCCAATAAATTGTGTTACGGAAATCGGTACGTGTTTCTACATTCTCTTGTTTATCGTAATTAGGTGCCGGGTATTGACGAGCACGGTAATATGTTTGAATAACTTGTGCATTTGCACGTTCGCCATTCCATTCATCTAAATCATCACCTGCGTTTTTATCGAAACGACGATCAGCAGCTTTCGATTGACTTACAACTTTAGCATCTGCCATTATATCTTTCGGGCCCTTATTCGCTTTTTGTTCTTCAGCTTTTGATTGATCACGCATTCCTTTTTTTCCTTCAGCTTCTTTAAACTTACCTTCATCTTTTTTCAAAGCTTCAATGGGCTGTGCTTCTTTGCGAATATTATTAGCCAATACATCCTTTAGTGCAGGTGCTTTTTCATTCACCATTACGCCCATTGCTGCTTGTGGAATTTGTGCATCTTCAAAATCAGCTGCTGAGCCTACTCCACCTTGTCCTGATTTTTTTGAACGTAATCTGTTATTGTTATTATAACCATAGTAATTGTAATTCTTTTTATACATGTACAATACTAAGTTTTGATTATAATCCTGAATATATTGCGATTGCTGATAATATCCTTCAGAATTAAACATTAAAGACAATGGCGTAGATAAATCCACTTTCTTTATTAAGAATTTTCCATCTGCGTCTGATTCATATTCAACACCACCGGGGATTTTAATTTTTACACCAGCCATTGGCTTGCTGTCTTCACCATTATAAATCATACCACCAATTAAAGCACGTTCACCTAAATAATTGATAGTAGGTAATTCTTCTTCCATTAATTTTTCCCAGCCAAAACGTCTCCAGCCAGAAGTCATCATTACATAATCTAATGCTTTATCTGCTTTGGGTTCTTTTGCATTAAAATAAAATGCTGGCTCTTCCACTTTTTGTTTTAAGTCTTGTTGTAATAATAATTGTGATAAGATATTACCTGATTTATCATCAGCAAAAGAAAGTAATTGATCATTCACAACTGACATTGATAAATTAGCAGGCATTGGTAAACCGCGCTCGTCTTTTACAGTTAACATCATTTTCACTTTTTCGCGAGGTAAATATTTTTCTTTTTCAGTTTCAACAGTAATGCTTAATTGTTTGTGTTTGTTTACAAATGCCAAACGTTCTGCACGTGCAATTCCTTTAGAATCGAACAACGTAATTTGCGAAACGCCAATAGGAAATTCGTCAGTAGAAAAAACAAATTTGTTGCTACCAGGTTTTGCATCAATTAATGTTGAGTAGTACAATTTACCACGTACTTGCGCTACAATTGCCAATTTTTCAGTTTCGGTTGTATTAACATTAACTCCTACTTCACCCAATTTACTGTTCTCAATACTCAAAACATAACCGCGTTCTAAACTTGTAGGCACTTTAAATGTTTCAGTTATACCTTCCGGTTTTGTAATTTTTACGGAGTAACTTTCTCCTGATTGAGGAATAAATTTAAAAGCGCCCATTCCTTGATGAAAACTAGAAAATGTAGCAACCTTACTTCCTTTTTCTGTTAATACTACACCTTCAACATCTGCTGGTTTATCAAATTCGTTAAGTGCGGTAAAGGCAACATTATTATCCAAACCACAAACCAAATCTCCACCTTCTGGGAACATCGTGAATTTTACTTTGTTTAAAATAATGGGGATTGAACGCGAAACACTTTCAGTACTTCCGTTATAATCAATCATAATATTTAATAAACCATCATTTGTTCTTAATTCTTTTGGCAAATTAAATTTGATGTACTTCATTCCGTTCTCATCAGTTATATCTGTTTTCTCAATTAATTTTTGTCCGTTAAGATTGGCAACAAATTTTATTTTGTAGTCCGATAAAGGTTTGTTTTCATTGGTGTTTAATTCCAACTTCGCTACCACCTCATCACCTGCACCAAATGCTTTTTTCTCGAAATCCAATTTCATTTTTAAATTGGGCAAGATAACATCCTGAACTTGCAAATCTTTTTCAAAAGCATTGTCTTTACCTTCGTTTTTCATCCAAGTAGTATAGGCGCGAATTTTATACAAACCACCCAAGGCTTCTTTATCAATCATAAAATCACCAGCGGCTTTACCATTTTTGGCGATTATATTAATACGCTTTTCAATAGTGCCTTTTGGAGATAATAATTCGATATGAATAATATCGCTTTTATTAGAAGGTTTTAAACTTAAACCATCACGTATATAAGCCGAAAACCAAATATCATCTCCAGGCGAATAAAATGGTTTATCCAATTGCAAATACACGCGGTCTTCCGGCGCATGCGCATTATACTCCGTTAGTTTTTTCCTTAACGATTTTATGAAATCGTTTTCAATGGCGGCTTGATAATACGAAGCCGGCGTTATCCATGCAATTACAGAGGCTGTTAAAGCCGCTATTGCAAAGATGTGCGATAGTTTTTTGGTTTTTGTGGTTTGCATGGTATATATATTAAAATGTTAAACTTTTAATATTGAGATGCAAACCGTTTAATTATTCCATAAAATAAATTTTTACAGGGTATTAAAAAAGGCCCGATGGTCTTGGTACTAAAGGATTACAGCTGTTTTCGCCTTAACCAATAAATAACACTGTAATCGTTTAATAATGTATCCATGCTGGCCTGTAACTCTACAGGTTCAAGCGGACGAATAGTTTTATCGGGAAGTGTGAAATAGAGTCCGTAAAAATAAATCTTATCGCTTTTAGGTTGAAAATATCTTAAGCGTTCTCGCATCGCTTTTGTGAGTTTGCAGGTATCAGCACGAATAGTATCAGCAATTGGTTTTTTACTTTTTCTAACACTTGCAGAAAAATCTTTGTAATACAGCATATAAAATTTATTGACTGGCAAATTGGCTTTATAATAATCTGAATAGACGTATAAATGTGTTTTCCCTAATTTTAAAACCTTTGATGAAGAATCTACTTTCAATCCGCAGAAGAAAAATTTAGGCGGAACAATATCTGTTTTCTTTACGCCGATAACTTTGTTTCCTTTATCGGTAACTTGATAGACTGTAATAACTGAAATGCCTGGATTCAAAAAACGCAAATGATATACATCACCTTTTACAGAACGGATTTCGCAGCCTTTAACTCGCACATCAATTTTTGGATCACGACCTTTTACTTTAATAGTGATATCGCTTTCACATTCCAGATTAAATTTATCGGGTGTAATAATTTCACACTTCGCCAAACCAGCCCGTACTTTAATGATGGCGGTTTTACCTCTGCTTTGCGCTGAACACAAAGCTGAAACGAAAATTAATATGACTAGGGATGTTACTCGCATTAAACTCCTATCGCTTTTCTTATTTTATCAAGACTTAGGCCAAAATTATTACGAAATGCACTTTTGTTAGTATTTGACTGCTCCTCTTTATCAGATGCAGAAAAATCAATGAATTTTAAAGCAAAGGTTACTTTTTCTCCATCCGTTTTTATTGCATGTAGATCATCGTCTTTTAAATAATAAACTTTAAACTCATTAGTAATTACTACCATAACATCAGTTGTTTTAGTAAGGCCCATTGGAAAGTCTATCAAATCCTGGGGATTTATTGGAAAATTAGCATTTATATTACGTTTTAGAAGAAACACGCCTCTTATTAATATTTTTTGGTTTGTTCCTCCATCTGTAAAATAAGCCGTGATTGCTTTCCCATCCGATTTCTCTCCATAAAAATTTGGATCCTTTTTCTTTCCGCTCTCGAAGCCTTTATACATGGCCATTGTATTTATAGGTCTATCGAAATTCCAAATTCCCATGTTGCCCACAACTATTGAACGATAAATAGAACCACCTTGTACATAAGCTTCAAATCTTTCATTTTTAAAATTGCTTCTCATCACATGAGCATCGGCTTCTGCTTCTAATTTATTTAGTGAATCTGCTTTTGCTGCTAAAGTTTTACTGTGATGTAAACGAATCTTTTCATATTCCTTCATTGCTACTTCAAAATTCTTTTCATCAAACACAGGGTTTGCTGAAATGCTACTGGTTTGTTTTTTAATTTTAAATGTGAGGATGTAATTTTTTCCATCAGGGTGGCGACTAATAAACACATCTTCCCAAACCGTATTTTTAAATTCATTAGTATAGTTCGGGTCATTTGCATTCACTTCAAACTTCACGCCATCATATACTGCTAATTCAGGAAATTCTTCTTTATCATAATCAATCATAAAATTATTAAGAACAGGATTTGCTTTTCTTGGCGTAATTAATTTCGCAGGATCCAATAAATTATGTTTTGCTAAAAACGCTTCTTTCTCTTTACTTAAATTATCCAAGTCCTCTTTATGATTGCGCGTTTCATGATCATTGTATATCCATTTTTTAGCAACTGTATCCAAATAGTAGACATTAAATTTATTCTCATCATTATTTGAAAATAAATTTACGTTTAATGTTTTTCCATCCTTTAAATAAACAGGGATTGTATCGTCTTCAAAAGCCAACACTTCAAACATGCCGGCAGATTCAAATGGCCTGATAATTCCAGCTGAATCATAATTCATAGGAATGCCGCTAAAAATAAAATCAACCTGGTCGTGAAACTCGCGGTATTTTACTTTTACTTTTTTCTTTGCATCTTTTCCATCTTTTGTTTTGAAAGCATTAGCAGGAACATAAATAACACTACCAGTTTTGTAAACTATAGTTGTGTCTTTATTGTTATCGACTAAAAATTCATCCGACTTAGCGTTCAGCTCCGGCAAGGGAGGATTAATGAAAGCTTGCGAAGCTGAAGAGTCCTGATGTTTAATAGATTTGTAAATCACAAATGTTGCTGTTACTACTACAACCGTTGCAACAGTTCCTCCTAAAAAAGTTTTCATTCCTTTTGTTAACCAACTTGCTTTACTAGCGGCCGAATAACCTGAGTAAAATTTATCGAAATTCATATTGTTAGCAATATCACTTTCCGATAGAGGTTTTTTATCTGTATTTATTTTGTACTTGCTCATTGTAAATGTTTTTATGTTTGGTGTTTACTATTTAGTTGAAGTGAGAATCTGCTTTAATTTTTCTAAAACGCGATACAGTTTCATTTTACAGGCGCTTTCGTTCATATCTAATATGTCACAAATTTCTTTGAACGAACGTTTCTCGAAGAATCGCATGTTTACTAATTCCATATCATCCTCTTTCAATGTTTGTAAGGCGTCGAACAATTGTTTATCCATTTCGGGCTCATGGTTTTCTTCCATATCGCCTTTCAACTCTCCTAATCCATCACGGTCGATACTTAAAATACGAACAGCTTTATTTTTTCTGAAATACTGGTTCATTTCATTTCCTGCAATTCTAAATAACCACGCCGAAAACGGAACACCCATTGGTTTATACTTTGGCAAATTTTCTAAAGCTTTATAAAAAACCTGCGAGGTTAATTCGAAAGCCGTTTCCTTATCTTCAACGCGATGATAAATATAATTGGCAATGCGTTGAAAATACCTTTTATATAATGGTTCAAAGTTTCGCGGGTTATCCTGCGCGGCTTTTATCAGCTTCTCTTCCGAATCAATTTGTTCGGCGGTTAAATGGTAAGAAGCGATGTCTGTCATGGAGATGGTTGTTAGCATTGTGTTCCTTTTAGCTCCATAATACAGGGGCTTTCAAAAAGTCACATTTATTTTAAAAATAGTTATTCCCCCATTAAATTAATAGTATTTGGTTATTTTTATGGTCATAAAACAACAATTATGAGCAAAACCAACTGGCCGGAGGCATTTAAGCCCCTTATTAAAAAGTATAAAGGCAAAGCGCATCCTTTAGAATATAAAAGTATTTACCAGTTATTGGTGATGGTAATTTTATCGGCACAAGATTCAGATAAAAACATTAACAATATTGCGCCCGATTTATTTAAAGCTTTCCCAAATATGAAAGCGTTAGCTAAGGCGGATCTCGATTCTTTAATTAAACATATTAGTAAAGTCAGAAATTTTGGAAATAAAGCAAATTGGTTATTGAATCTTGCTCAAACTATTAAAGAGGATAAAAATATTCCTCTTACTATTGAAGAATTAATTGAGTTACCAGGCATTGGAAGGAAATCGGCCAATGTAATTATGCGTGAGGCAGGGATAAAAGCTGAAGGTGTTATTGTTGATTTACATGTTTTACGCGTAGCTCCAAGATTAGGTGTTGCAACTGGAACAGATCCTAAAAAAATTGAGAAACAAATTATGGAAGTAATGCCTCAAAAAGATTGGGGTATTGGTATGGATATGTCTTTTTTAGGACGAGAAATCTGCCGACCTACGAACCCGAATTGCGGTGAATGTGTTATGGCTCCCTATTGTGATTTTATTAAAAAAAAATAAACTTAAAGTTCTCATTCATTTAAAACAAACTAATAGTTTGTGATTTCGTATTACATGCTTAAACACTTATATCCGTTTTTCTTAAATTAGTTAACCTTCCGTTATCGTTTACTAATTTGGATTTATTCTAATTATCAATTCAGAGGCTACAATAAAACTCAAAACACTACGTCTTTATACCTAGAATATGGATAGTATGTAAGATTTTTGCAAAGAATGTATTTCATAAACAATAATACATTACTAAATTGTGGTGTATTTTACACTTGAAAGGTTGTAACCTTTTTAAACATATAAACGTTAAATAATTAGTTATTCATGGGTTCTTGAAGAAGTTAAGAAAATGATAAAATTAAAAGAAATTATTTCGCAATTGGATGTTCAGGCCTACAACGCCCTCGAAAATCAATTAAATAAAACCAAAGCAGATAATTTCTTGTATTTAATTAAATCATATAGGAATGAGGATATTAAAGATGATGAAATAATAAAACATTTGTCGTTAAACTCAAATTCGTTTTACGTTTTAAAATCACGCTTATACGACAGGATAAAAAGTCATATTTCAGAACATATAGATGTATCAAAAATAGATTTGCTACAAAAACTGCAAGAGGTTCACAATATTTGTTATACCAAACCTCACGAAATTGCTTCGGCGTTTTTAGAAAAATTAGAAGAAGATTTACTTAAATTTGATATGCACAGCGAGCTTTTACTAGTTTACAGTGCTTTAAAAAAAGTACACCTCCACTCCGAAAATTATTTTCATTACTCCCAACTATATAATAAGCATGTAGCATTTTGGTTATCGTTAGAAAAAACGGAAGCCATACTTGGGAATTTTAATCAGATACTTGCTCAATTTACCTTTTCGAAATCGGATTTACATTTAAATAAATTGTTATTCTTAAAAAAGGAAGTGGCCAATCATTTTGCGCTAAACCCATCGCGTAAAATTGAAATAATTAAACGAATAATTGATATTGAATTAGGTATTTTTTGTTCGGCAGAGGATGTAAAAGGAATGGATGTTGAAAAAAATTTATTGGAAACCGCTCAATTAATAAGTGAACTACCCCACTCTTCCACTCAAAAAAAATGGGAAATAGCCATTGACTATTTATTATTTGAATACTACAGGAAAATTAATCCTCTAAAAGCTTTACCCTATTATCATAAAGTAAATTTACAGAAAAACACTTTACTTTTATACAGCAGCATTTGTTTGACGCCGCAGTTTTTTCTTTCTAAAATACAGTATTTAGCTGATAAAAATGAGCTCGATGAGTTACTGCAGGATGAAGATTCTGGTTTTATTTACGATGATAATGACACACACTCTAAAGTTATTTATGGCTTATATAAATCTATGATTTGTTATTACTCAGGAAAAACTAAGGAGGGTATTAGCATTTTAAATGACATTATCAATCAATACAGTTTTAAAGACCTCTTTCATATTAATATTGAAGTACGATTAACCCTCACCTATTTTTACATTCAGCTTAAAGAATTTGATTTGGCTGAAAATTTAATAAAAAGTATTTACCGGAAAATTAAAACCGAAGACTTAAAAGACTATTCGAACGCGCTCGATTTAATTAAGTTTTTTAACCTTGAAATAACACCCGATTCAAAAGACAAAAACAACGCTAAGAAGAAAGATGCGCTAACACTTTTTTTAGCGCGCAACGTAGGCAAATTCGCGATTTTGGATCACTTGTTGTTTGATTTTAAAAATAAAAATTTATGAAGAAGAAGGAGCAAAAATTCAAATACAAACAAGTAATGCTGCTTGATGACAACGAACTTGATAATTTTATTAATGAAAAAATAATTGAAGCGGGAAATTTTGCAGAAAAAGTTTACGTAAATTCATGTGGGAAAAGCGCGATGGAGTTTCTAAGTAATTTAGCCACATCAAGCCCTGCATCAGATACTATTTATCCGGAGGTTATTTTTATCGATATTAACATGCCGATGATGGATGGTTTTCAATTTATTGATAATCTTAAAAAAATTCCTGGCAATAAAATTAAAGAATGCAAATTGGTTATTTTAAGCTCTTCTATTTATCCCGAAGATAAAACTACCGCTACCAATTTATCTAAAAACATCACCTTTCTAAATAAGCCTTTAACTGAGCAAATGTTAATTGCTCTCTGAGTACCCATTTAGACTTAAAACCAGCCCTCTAACATTGAACTGAAAGAATATCTAGGTTCATGTATTGTTTCATTGTTTTAGTCGAAATCATGGTCTCTTATTGGAACCAAAAGCAAATAATCTCGTAAAATAAAATTAGGACCCCTAAACCCAGCCCGCATGCAAAAACTTTACAAGACCGCCATCGTTAAACCCCAACAAAATTCGAAAAAAGCGGGAGCTTCTTTTGAAGGGTTTTTTAATTATCGCCAACTTTTATTGGCTCTTGTTTTTTTACTGGCCCTTCCGTTTAGTGGATTCTCTACCCACATTGTGGGTGGTGTAATAACCTATACTTATAATGGTGGGAATAATTATACAGTTTCGATGATCTTGTATCGTGATTGCGGAGCTGCGTCAGCTGCATATCCTGCAAGTGTAACTTTTCAGGTCTTACAAGCTGATGGTTCACTTTTTACTCCAAGCCGAAATTTTACGGCTAATGGCGGTACGATTACTCCAATTCCACCAGTATTACCTCCATGTGCAACTACACCAAGTGTTTTGCCTTGTGTAGAACAACGCGTTTATACAACAACGGTTAACCTTGCTCCTTCTCCAGGAGGTATGCACATTGTCTTCCAGCTCGGAAACAGGAACGGAAGTATTTCTAATATTGTAAATCCCGCAGCAGCCGGTGAAACTTTTTATGCATTCATCCCTTGTTACTCTACAGTTTGGTCTGAAGATTTTACTTTGGCCAATGGTACAACTGTTGACGCCGGACCAACCGCATGGACAAGAACTGTTAACGTAATTGCGCCGCTCGCTACAGCGGAAGTCGATTTTGGGCACTTCGAAATTATAAGCAGAAATAGTGCGTCAGCAGGAAATATTATCTGGGCTTCGCAGGTAATTCCTATTAACACCTACCCTACCGGAGTAAATTTAAGTGTCAATTATTCAGATTCGATCGGAAATACTTTAGAAAATTCAGACTCTATAAAAGTTTTTTATTCCTTAAATGGGGGGCCAAAGGTATTATTCCCAGTGAACGGACAACGTTTTAACGACTTTGACGCGAACATTTTTGCAACTGCTACCGGACTAATTGGTAACACTATACAAATATTTGTAAGGGCTGCATTTGGAGCAAATTCACCAAATGATGAAAAGTACAAAATTGATATGGTGAATGTATACAATAATGCATTTATGCCTAATAGTAGTCCATATTTCAACAATCTTCCACCTCTTATTTTTTGCGCCACCAATTCATTTTCCATTAACTGTTCTGCGACTGATGTTGACGGTGATAACCTAGTGTATTCAATGTATACACCATACGACCAAACTCCTAATCCTCCGCTTTTCCCAAATAATACTTTATCAGTAAATCCGGTTACATGGCAACCCGGATATTCTGCAAACAGTCCGTTCAATTCTCCCTCACCAAGCGTTACACTTAGTCCCACAGGATACATGACTGGTGTTGCTAATTCTTTAGGGCAATATGTTTTTGGTGTAAAAGTTCAGGAATACCGTGCTGGTGTTTTATTAAGTGAAGTGGTACGTGATTATCAGGGTAATACTGTGAATTGTCCTCCTTTCGTTCCTTCCCCTCCTATTGCCGGTGCTAACACACCGTTATGTGTAGGACAAACTTTAAGTTTAACCGCTAGTTTTACAGCAGGTGCAACTTATAGCTGGACGGGTCCGGGCGGGTTTACATCAACATTAATTAATCCAACTATTGTTG
>JAYTSW010000356.1:0-4604 GCA_043745425.1 Sphingobacteriaceae bacterium
TGTGTAGGTGATTGATTACAGGCGTAATAAAATATTTTAATTCTGAATTTGGTATTGGTTCGCCATTAACAATTCGCCAATCAATCAAATTAGTAGCAGTTCTAACAATACAAGGCACTAAAAAAGTTTCCCCTATTCTTATTGGGCGTCTTACATCATCCACACGAATAACCTGCCCATAACATGGGTTTTTTTGTAAGTGTGGCTTGACGCTGTTAGCTTCAACTTCAGTAATACTATTTTGCTTTTGTTCCATCTTGACGTTAATAATTTAGCTTTTGTTGTTATCTTAAACTTTAGTTTTTCAATTTGGCATTTGTTCTGGCTGAAGGAATTCTATTGCCACACCTACACAAAGCCCTATCGTTAACTGCAACTCTAAGACACCGTCATTTCAACACCCGCAAGTGCATAATAAAGGTTTTGTAATTGGTGCACAAATTCGTAATCTAAGTGTAGTAAATCAACTTTTTCAACACCAGTATAAAAATCGACAACTCCAACTTTATTATTGTTTCCGTCAATATAAACTGCTAAAGATTTTAATTTTACACCAGCAATTTTGTAAATTGATTTTACGTAAATGTTCCTATGTTCTATTTTGGTAAATCCGAATTTAACTAGCCATTTATCGTTTATTTTTATTCCTGAATAATATGGCGTGACTGTAAAGTCGTCATCGTCTTTTTCAATTGAAGCGGATGAAAAAAATCTTCGACCTACCTCAATTATTTTGTTAGGTTGGATTTTGTTTGAAAACTCAAGAAGATTTCCAATTCTTAATTCTGATGCTTTCATATTTTTATTATAAATTTAATATATTAATTCCGTAAGAATGGCAGCCGATAACAGCATGTATCTAGCGACATTTTTTTTATGTGCAATATTTCTATCTTGATTAAAATCACTTTGTTTTGTAATTGTAAATAAAAGACAATATCTAAACCAAGTAATCCACCAATTGCGAGTAAAAAACCAACCTTGCACGTTTTTTGAAAACTTAAAATATGGGATTAGTTGTTTATTCGTAAAACGTCCGTACAAACTTTTGAATAATTTTAATTCTATTTTCATTGTTTTATTTTAAAGACTAATAGCTACTTAATAAAGCCCGAATCTATAACTTTAAATTTGCGCAACTAGCGCCATTTCCACACTGCGGCAATCCCCAACGTTGTTATCGGCAGCCCTTAGCGACTGGTCATTGCTTTTACAAACTTCTCTGATTTCTTTAGCACAAACATTTCATACAATTCAAAATCAATGGTAGTTTGTAAATAAATATATTCATTCTTTGGTGATGCTTGTCCGTCGCTGATTGACAGCGTATCATTTTTTACTTCTATTTTCCATTCAGGATTAGAGCTTGCATAATGAATAAAATCATCCTTTGAAACATTACATATTTTGAATGGAACAATCCATCCGAAATAAAATAGCTTCCATTTTTCCTTTAGTTCTAAAATGTCATTTTTTAAATTTGGCAATAGTGCTAAGTAGCTATCTA
This sequence comes from Sphingobacteriaceae bacterium, assembly GCA_043745425.1. Classification (GTDB taxonomy): domain Bacteria; phylum Bacteroidota; class Bacteroidia; order B-17B0; family Aurantibacillaceae; genus JAHEYG01. The sequence continues at coordinate 1,508 of JAYTSW010000356.1, forward strand.
CTTCTGACCTTGTTGAGATTTCGTTTTTCATTTGATTTATTATTTTGCTCATTTTGATTTGTGTATTGTTATTCGCCTTTTGTAATTTGTCGTTGCACTGGATTAATTGGTTTTAAAAATTCCGAATCAGATTTTGTCAATCCAGTAACCTTTATATAATCAACTTCAACTTTTGCTGAATCAATTATTTTTCCTGCTACTTCAGCAATTACTCGCGCTTTATCTAAATCCATTGATTTGTCTTCATCATCTTTCAATCTTTCAATTACTTCGAATAAATGATCACGCAGATCACTAATTTTGTTATGAGCCATAGTTTGCAATAGTTTTTTTTAGTTTTCTTAAAACGTGCATTGATTTCCTTATTTCAGGATGGTAATTTGAAATTGAATTGCGTAGCATATTTTCCTTTAATGAAATCAACTCCAAATTTTCAATTCTAACATCAAGACTATCCTTGTTTTTAAATACAATTACAAAACCTTTAGGGGTATTACCCCTGTGATGTTCCCACAAAACAACATGAACCATTCGCCAATTATTCTTTGCTAATCGAAGCCACATATATGGTCTTCTTGTTTTTTTATCAAAACGAAGAGATATTGTTTCTTGCGCATGAATGTTCTTTGCATCGCCCTTTTTAAACCATCCCTTTTCACAACCAGGATAATGAAGTCCTTTTACTCCTTTGTTCCAGGGCTTATATTCTTTTTTATAATATGAATCTTGTTTATTTATCTCTATAATTTCATCCGGAACAATCATTTGCAGTAATTTCATTCGTTGACTTACCGAACTTCCAGATCTATTTAATAATTTACTAATTCTCTTTAACGGAATTTGTAAATGATGAAAGAAAATAAACATATCTTCATCATTACTATAATGTTTTCGTGCTAACATGACCTTAAGCAGCTACAACTTTATCAAGCACCTTCGTAAAATAAATTCTCAAATCTTCAAGGTGCTTTTCAGTTGCTAATAACTTACCAGCTAAAAGATTTTCGTTTTCAGTTTTCACACCTTTATTACTAGCATAATCACAAACTGCTTGTACAAAATCCTTTGCATACGTTCCACTCATTTCAAGCATTGGCATTAATGGATCTTGGAGTGGAGTCAATCGATTAAGCATTTGTTCTACAAGTATTCCATCTTTTTGCCCAATAATGTAAGTAGCATCACCTCTATTTGTTTTGAGATACATTTTAACAGAGTTTGATTGAAAGTCATTTTGATAAATAAATTCCATTGCTTTATTTTTTTAAGTTAATTAGTGATAATAAAAACCAAGGACGTTCCTCGGCTTAGCCAATTTACAGTTGTAATGATAAGGGAGAGAAGCAGTCAGGATTCGAACCTGAATATCCTATTAAAATTCAGCTTCTAATTTTTTGTATTTATGAATTATCAATTGACAATGTGAAAAAATGTTATGAATTTTTTTAGTACTAGTTTCAAAACTTGGGTTAGTTTTTACAGGTAAAATATTTAAAAAATGATGTCTATTTATTAAAACATATTCGCAAATCTTTACTTCATTAACTAGTCTTATTTTTTCGCAGATATCTCTACACGTATGCAACGATTTTAAAAACCACAACTTTTTGTACTTATCACTATTCTTACTAATCATTTCCTTGTGAGTAACAAAATTCGTTACCTCAATAATTAATTCATCTTTTGTCATAGTGATGCAGTTGTTTTAGGTAAATATTTTGTAAAATGATCTACTGTAATATTAAATTCATGAGCAAAACCAATCAACTTTAGATTAATTTTTTCTAATTCCCAATCTTTTAGTGTTACTACTCTATCACAGTTTAAAAGTTCAATTGTTAAAATGCGTTGTGCTTCATAGCGAAGGGATATTGGTTCATCTACATGTTCAAACAAATCTTGAGGAATAGAAGCAACAAATCCATTCAGTCGAAGTAATTGAGCCATCGCTTCGAACTCAATTCTATTAGTACTACCTTGGTAAATTCCAAGAATTAAAACTTTTTCTTTTTTCATGATGAGAAATTTAAATTTGTTATTTCACCTTGTGATATAAAAATATTATTGAGGCAGGCATAAAAAATATTGGCTTCAATTTCTATCAATTCGTTATGCGCATTTTTTTCAAAAACATCACGAACAATTGCTCGTTGAACAGACATAAATTCAGCACCAGCAATTCCTTTAGAGTAACGAATAATTACAACATGGTTTGGCTTTTTAAACCAAAGCATTCGAGATTCATCTTGATTCGAATAATAGCGAGGGTAACTAATGGGCTTTATCATGCTTCTTGAGTCTCATTAAAGTTTTTAAAATTTTCTTTTAAAGATTCTGGAATAGTAAAATCAAGTTCCATTTTCGCTAATTCATTAATTTGTTTTTGCGCAAGCGGTGGAACATTAGCCTTTCCCAACATCCAATTTTCAAACTTGAAGCAACGGCCGTTTGGTTCCTTAATAAGTAAACATTTTTCAATAATGGATTCTCTTACATCTTTAATTCGGGAATTTTGTTGATTTCTGTACCATGAAAAAAAGCTCAAAGGCTCAACTTCATTGATTTTTTTTTGGTTGTTCATCGTATTTTTACTTTCGTTACGTATATTTACTTTACAAACGTACCATATATGGGACACCACACTGTCCCATATATGGGACAGTTATCAACATACAATTGTGAATTACGATTTACTAGAATCTTACCTCAATACAGAGGATATTTCGTGGAGAAAGCTCTCTGCAGACACGGGCGTTTCTAAGAGCACTTTGCAGCGATCGGTCAAAAACAAGCATCTAACAATTGATGTTTTTGAGGCAATTTGCAAATCCCAAAACTGGCCAATGGTTCAATTTCTTGATGAATCTGCCAAAAAAACGGGCTCATCTCCAGCAAAAGTTTTGCTTAATAAAATGAAACGGAAACTTGCAGAGCTTGACAAGCTAACTTTAGAAACAAATAATAAGTTAGCCGAAGTTCGAAAAGAAATCGAAAAATTAAGTCTCTAACTACACCTAAACGCCACCCACGTCGGGAAGCCACCTTTTAATCACTTGTATTACAAGCATATTCCCAAAAGTTCGTAGAACCAGCGGGA
>JAYTSW010000357.1:0-4587 GCA_043745425.1 Sphingobacteriaceae bacterium
GCTCTGAAAAATGGGAAATACCCCATTGTGAAGGTAAGTGATGAAGCTGAAAAAATCACAAGTGGGGCAACCCCTCTCTCTGGTGGAGATTCTTATACAGATGATGAAAATGGAATACCATTTGTTAGAAGTGGAGAGATTAATGAGTTCAATGAAATTGATTTTGAAAATTGTCTCTATATAAAAAGAGAGGTGCATGAAATGATGCTTAAAAGTTCTCAATTGAAATATAATGATATTTTAATTGCCATTGTAGGTGCTACTATTGGACAAGTGGCTGTTTATAAATCAGATATTGAGGGAAATATCAATCAAGCACTGGCTCTTGTGAGGTTTAAAGGAAATGTTTTACCCGAATATTTTAAATCTTTCCTCTATTATTCAATAGGACAATCTGTGTTGGATAGATTAAAAAGACCAGTGGCTCGTGCTAATATAAATTTACAGGAGATAGGTACAATTCCATTTCCTCTTCCACCGCTCGAAGTACAAGAAAAAATAGTAAATCATATTCAATCAGTCAGAGATAAAGTAAAAGCATTAGAAAATGAAGCAAAGGAAATATTAGAGAAAGCAAAAGCCGAAGTTGAGAAAATAATACTTGGTGAATAAACAAAAAAAGCTACTCGAAAGGGTGGTTTTTTTTGTGAATTAATTTCAGATTACTTAGGGTTAATTCAGATTAATTTAGGATTAATCAAGGTGGTTAATTTGAAGTTAATTTATCTATTTGAACTACTTTTTTACAAAATAATCTATGAATTATACGTCATTAAATATTGACTTGTAACAATAAATAGGTTTTTGTAACTTTCGCTAAAATGATGTTTTAAAATATGAATTTCAAACCAACAGCCTACGAGAATTTCACTCTGCCATATAACCAACTATCTTCAAATACTTTTGTAGCCTTAATGTGTGCAATCTTTAAAAGCGAAATACATCAAGGAGAATTTAAAATGCTTTTTGATGATGCCGTAAATGTCGATGGTACAAATGACAAAGGGCGAGACATTGCTTTATATAGAGGGCAAAAAAACTACGGTATCATTCAATGCAAGCGGTATAAAGACGATATTAGTATATCTGACTTTGAAAATGAAATACTAAAATTTTCATTACATTACATAAATGATAATTCTCTCATCCATGATAAAGACGAATTTTACTATTACTATGTAGCCCCAAGATTTTCAAATGCTGCAATAAACCATATAAATCATTTTAAAAATAATATTTCAAATGATTTAAAATTAGGTACAAAAGTTAATAATGTAATTTCCAAGAATAAACGAGATTTGAAAGATTTAAAATATGAAGCTATCAAAGATGAATTAATTGAAGTTCTTAGCAAAATAAAAATAAAACGAATAGACCAAGAAGAATTAGAAGACTATCTCGCCAAACCTTACAATATAAATATTCAAACAAAATATTTTGCAATTAAGAAGGCTATTCTTGCTGAACCTGAAATTGATATTAATGTTGCAAATTCAGATTTTACGAAAGCCTCCCAAGAAATTTTAGAAATACAGAAAAGTAGTTTTGGAAATATAAGCAGTAGCCAGATAGAGCGTTTGGAAGTTAATAAACTATTTGATTGGATAAAATCTCCTGTCAGTAAGGAAAACATCCCAATCGCTGTTTTAGTTGGAAAGGCAGGGTATGGAAAAAGTGTAATAATGAAGCAACTAACTCAAAAATTACAACAAGAAAATATCCCAACACTCTCCATAAAAGCAGATAGAAATTTATCCATAAGTAGCAAAGACCTTCAAGAACGACTGAATTTAAAATATAGTATTGTTGATTCAGTCAAAGAATTAGGATTTGAATATGATAGAGTAGTAATACTTTTTGACCAAATTGATGCTTTATCACAATCTCAAAGCCTAAAAAATGATTACTCTATTACTTTTAGTAGATTAGTGAAGGAATTGAAGGAACAAAAAAATGTAAGAGTAATTGCATCAGTACGTGAATATGATTTAGCAACAGATACTGAATTTAGAGATTTATCTTCTGTAAATAAAATTAAGGTTGATGTTCTTTCGGAAACAAATGTAAATGATGTTTTATCTCATTTAGAACTAAAATCAACTATCTCTAAAAAACTCCTTGAATTACTAAGAGTACCCAATCATCTTGATATATTTTGTCAAGTCCACGCTTCCGTAGAGAATTACAATAGTATCCATACACTTCAAGATTTGTATAATATTTTTTGGAAGCAAATAATTAAGAAAAGTAATGATATTCCTCTGAAAAAAGTCAAGAATCTACTATTTGAACTGCCCAAAAAAGTGTATCAACAAGGATTAAGCATACCAATTTCAATTTTTGAAGATGATTACCTGAAAGAATTAGAGTTTTTATTAAGTGAAGGAATTATTACAAAGAATGGTAATAAAATTCAGTTTTTCCATCAAACTTTTTACGATTATTGTTATGCAAAAATTTTTGCAAAAAAGAATAAGGATGTTCTTGAATACATATCTGAAAATAATTGTAGTCTTGAAATTAGAGCAACTCTTAAAATGGTTTTAACCTTTTTAAGAGAAGAGAATTTTAAATATTATATAGAAAGTATCTCTAAAATTTTATCCTCAAAAGATATTTCATTCCATATTAAACTATTGGTAATCAATATTTTAGGATATATTGAGAATCCTTCAAATGAAGAGAAGCAATTAGTAAAGCATGAAATATTAGCAATATCGGAATACAAGAAAATATTTATAGAATCAGCTTATGGAAGTATTTGGCTCACATTTTTAATAAATGAGAATGTGCTAAATGATTTGATACTTTCAGAAGATACCATCAAAATAAATCGTTGGCGTATTTTACTAATGAATAATCTTAGATATGCCCTTGATAGTGTCTTTGATTATCTCAATAGTATTGATTTTGATTTTAAAGATAAAGCACTCGTACTTCAAGATTTATTATACAGAACAGAGCAATGGACAAATCCAATTCCTAAAAAGTTTTTCGATATTTATTATTGCAAAGCGGTTGTTCCAACGGGAAATAACTTTCGCTATTTTCATATTTTAGAAAACGCTCTCAATGATCATATTGATTGGGTTATTGAAAAATTTAAAGAAGTAATTTACAAAAAACAAAACACGAAAACGGAAGAGTATAGAGAAAAAGAGAACTTAAATCACTCCGAAAATGAGCTACTCACAAAACTATTTGCCAAATGTCCAGGTAAAACATTGAGTTTATGTTTTGAAATTTTAGAAGTACAATTACACAAAAGAAAATCTTCTATAAAAGAAACATTGTTGATGAATGACTACGCTTGGGGAGGTAATAATAACGATGACGGTTTAGACATTGATTCATTTGAAGATGGGCATAAAACTTTCCTAAAAACTTTGGTAGCTAATATCAAGACACTGGCGAAAAATGATGATTTGACATTTCAATCTTTTAAAGAGAAATATAAAAATACTGAATTTATCAGAGTTCAAAGATTATTACTCAATGGTTACATACAAAATCCAGATGCTTTCAAAGATGATATTTTTGATTTTATTGTAAAATTTAATGAACGAAATGGTTTTCTTGGTGTAGAAACTATGATTGAACAATTACTACAAAAAGCCATACATTTAAGTTACTCATTTTTTGATATTGAACAGAAAAGAATTGTGAATGATATAATCCTAAATATTAGTAATAAGTGTGAGCTTAAATATTATAAAGACTGGTTACAAGATAGATTCATTTACAAAAAATACCCCTCTTGGGTAAAAGACGATGTAAATTATGAATACTTTATTAGGATTCGGACTTATAAATATTTATTTATTTCGGCAATACCAGCAGTTGAATTTGACCAATTTCCTATTCTCAAAAAAGTTTTTTTTGAGCTTGACAGAAAATGTAGCAAGTACAAAAAAATAGTAAGAAAAAGAGGTGGAAGAAACATAAAAACCACTTCTCCAAAACCAATTTCCTACGATAAATTGAATAGTGAGCGATGGCTTGAACTGTTTAAAAAACATGAAGCACGAGACTTTTCAAGAGTGTTTGCGGAGCAAATAAAGATTCGTCCCGAAAGATTACTACCACTTATTAAACAAATAGTTTCTGATGAAGATATTGCTGGTGATTATGTAACGTCTTCATTAAATGCTTTAAAAGAAATTAAATTTGACCCATTGATTGTAAGAAATTTATGGATAAAAGCAATCAACCGTGTTCAAAATAAAGGTCATGAAATATATTATATCTGGATGGTAACCTATTTCATTAACACAGATAATGTTAATGATGAGATAGTAAATTACTTACAAAAAATGTCGTTGCTTGAAATAGTTCAGGAAAAAGAGCCTGATAATGGAAAGTATGTTGATGGGATTAATACTATTCAAGGAGCTGCAATAAGCAATTTAATGTACTGTATTAAAACAGTTGAATATCAAGAAATCTTATTTTCAACTTTGTTCCAAGTAATTGATAATGCTTCTAATTCTATTAAATGTTCCATTATAAATCATTTACAGAATCTAATAAGTTTAGATAAACAAAAAACGCTTTTTATATTTCTAAAACTAACTCAAAATCTGAACT
>JAYTSW010000358.1:0-4543 GCA_043745425.1 Sphingobacteriaceae bacterium
AACAACTTTATCATTTGAAATAATAATTGTGTTCGCAGTTCCTAAGTCGATTGCGATGTCCTGTGTAAGAAAGTCAAATAATCCCATAATGCTGATTTAAAATTACTGTTTATTTGTACGGATTATACCTAACAAAGTTGTTTTTTATACAATTTTAATGTTTGAAGTGTCTTGTTCCTGTAAACACCATTGCAACTCCGTTTGCTTCACAATATGCAATGCTGTCTTTATCTTTTATTGAACCGCCCGGCTGAACAACCGCAGTAATTCCCACCTTATGAGCAATCTCAACACAATCAGGGAATGGAAAAAACGCATCACTTGCCATAACCGCTCCTTTTAAATCGAAGCCAAAGCTCAAAGCCTTGGTGATGGCTTGTTTCAGGGCATCTACCCTCGAGGTTTGTCCGGTGCCGCTGGCTAACAACTGACCGTTTTTTGCGAAAACAATGGTGTTAGATTTGGTATGTTTCACCAGCTTGTTCGCAAACAAAAGGTCTTTTATCTCAGATGCCGTAGGAACCTTGGTAGTCGCAGGTTTCAGGTCGGCTTCCACTTCAGTTTTTTGGTCTTTATCCTGTTCAATTACACCGTTTAATAAGGTTCTGAAATTCTTATCTGCAAGCGTTACTTTTTTCTGAACCAAAATGATGCGGTTTGGTTTTGATTTTAAAGTTTCTATCGCTTTTGCGGAATAAGATGGCGCTATTACCACTTCACAAAAAAGCTTATTTACCTCTACGGCGGTCTCTTCATCAATTTCTTTATTCGCTATCAAAATTCCACCAAAAGCTGAGGTAGGGTCGCCGGCCAAAGCATCCAAGTAAGCTTGTTTTATAGTTGAACGACTTGCCACTCCGCAAGCGTTATTGTGTTTCAAAATAGCGAAGGTCGGTTCTGTGAAATCTGCAATGAGGTTAACAGCTGCGTCTACATCCAAAAGGTTATTGTAAGAAAGTTCCTTACCAGCAATTTTGTCAAACATTGCGTTTAAGTCGCCATAAAAAACACCTTTTTGGTGAGGGTTCTCGCCGTAACGTAACACTTGTGCCGACTGAATACTTTGTTTGAACTGAGGAATATTTTCGGTTTGATTGAAGTAATTGAAAATGGCCGAATCATAATGAGAACTTGTCGCGAAAGCTTTTCCTGCAAATTGTTTGCGGTCGCTTAAATCTGAAAAGCCGTTTTTACTCTCTAATAAATCTAATAAAGGTTTGTAATCGTGACGGGAAGAAACGATAACTACATCATTAAAATTTTTAGCAGCTGCGCGGATTAATGAAATTCCGCCAATATCAATTTTCTCAATGATATCTTGTTCTGATGCACCTTTGCCTACGGTTTCCTCGAAGGGATAAAGGTCAACAATAACCAAATCAATGTTCGGAATATCGTGTTGCTCCATTTGGGCGACATCACTTTTTAACTCGCGGCGACCTAAGATCCCGCCAAAAATTTTTGGATGCAATGTTTTTACCCGACCTCCCAAAATTTCTGGGAAAGAGGTTAAAGATTCCACTGCTTTTACAGGGACTTTTAAATTCTCGATAAAAGTTTGGGTGCCTCCGGTGCTGTAAATGGTTACTCCTAATTCGTGTAATTTTTTAATTACCGGATCAAGGTTATCCTTATAAAAAACCGATATAAGGGCGCTGTTTATTTTCTTCAATTCGCTCATAAAAATGCTAAAGGGCAAAGATAGGATAAGACCTTATTTATGAGAGCGGTGTTGAAAAAAAGTGGAAATTAGGAATGCCTCGTAATTCAATAGGGACTCAGGTATTGTACAAAATAGTTTTGGCTGGGAATTTTACTTTGTATTTGATCTAATTATTTAACAAGATTCAAGGTAATGGGCGGTAAAAACAAAGTATCACTCTCCTTGTTTATAGCTTTTATCTCTTCAATAAAGAATTTAGGCCTTTTTTGAAAATCCAATCCCATCATTTCTTTAACTAATTCCTTAGATAAAGAATCGGAATTACATTGTCGTGATTTAAAAACACCTCGATCAACGAACTCAGCACGAAAGCTTATTATTCTGAGCTCCGTTTTGTTATTCGATATCTTGAGTTTAGTGTCCATAAGAATCTTTAAAATATTGCAATTCCCAGAATTAACACCTGCAATAGTCACTACCGAGGTTGTGTCCTGAGGCACTTCCTTTTTAATTTTTATTTTTTCTATCTGACAATAGCAAAAAGTGCAGGTAAATATTAAAAGCGATGTAAATATATTTTGCATTTCAATTTTTCCCATAAACTTTCTTATTGCAAATGCCTAAGCAATCACCGGAGGCGGTTCCATTACATGGCCACAGCTTTTGCAGGTTCTATGATCTTTAGAGTTATAGAATTTTGAGAAGATTTCCTGAAACTGAGTTGCAATATCAGTCAGCGTAAAAAACTCTTCGTACAATTTGGCATTACACTTTTCGCAGAACCACATCAAACCATCTTTTTCACCATTCCGGCGACGGCGTTCCATTACTAAACCAATAGTATTATCGAAACGTTTTGGGTTATGAGGAACTCTCGGCGGCAATAAGAAAATATCTCCTTCATTAATTGGCACATCAACTGCCTTTCCGTTTTCCTGAATCTGAACAACTACATCACCTTGTAATTGATAAAAGAATTCTTCACTCTCATTAAAGTGATAATCCTTGCGGGAGTTCGGTCCGCCAACTACCATCACAATAAATTCAGTATCCTTATAAACTACCTTGTTATTAACTGGTGGCTTAAGTAAGTGACGATTCTCATCGATCCACTTTTTAAAATTAAACGGACGTGTTACCATAGTTTAAAGTTAATAGTTAATAGGGAATAGGCAATAGTTTCCGGTATGATTTATATTGTTAAAGTTTTTCTTTTTTCAGTTTTACGGGGTTTTGTCTTGAATCAAATACAACATGAATATAAACGTGTTTTGAATCCAAAGAATAGATCAGTTTGTAGTTCCCTTTTACTATATAATAGTATTCCTTTTTACGATTTTTAAGAAGCGGTTCCTTTGGTCCGAGATAAGGTTTCGTCCTTAAAATTTCAGCCGAGTCAATTATAGAAAGTACAATTTTACCGGAAGCTTTTTGAGAGGCCTTTAGCTTGTAATAAAGAAAAATATCATAGAGATTTTCCTCAGCTTTTTCAAGCCAGACAATTTCTAGGTCCATGAAGAAACTTCACGTTTTAACACTGAGGAAGATTTGAATTTTTTTTCTTTCAGATGCTGTTCGCTTTCTGACACCATCTGCTCAAACTCTTTCATGGTATAAGGACTAAGATCTTTTTTGTAAAGCTTTTTCTTTTCTGAAGACAGCAACTTTTCAAGGCGATCGATAACGTTTTCGTTATTTACGCGCAAAAAGTCTTGTATAAAAGCTATTTTTCTTACTTGTAAATCCATAAATCAAAGATACAAAATATATAAATATGTATAACAATTGCTACACTAAGCTGTTTTTCATCAGGTATTCCGCAATTTGAACGGCGTTTGTGGCGGCGCCTTTACGTAAATTATCGGCCACCACCCATAAGTTTAGGGTTTTTGGTTGAGATTCATCGCGGCGGATACGACCAACAAAAACTTCATCTTTATTATGGGCATTCATTGGCATAGGATAGATTTGGTTGGCAATATCATCCTGAAGAATTACACCTTCAGTGGTTCTCATCATTTCAAAAACATCTTTTACATCAAATTCATTTTCAAATTCAATATTCACGCTTTCGCTATGTCCGCCCATTACCGGAATACGAACCGTTGTAGCAGTGAGCGCAATCGAATTGTCGCCCATGATCTTTTTGGTTTCGTTTACCATTTTCATTTCTTCCTTGGTATAACCATTTTCTGTGAAAACATCAATTTGAGGAATTACATTCAGATCGATAGGATATTTATACGCCATTTCACCTTTTGTTCCAGCGCGTTCATTATTTAATTGTTCAACAGCTTTCACGCCTGTGCCTGTTACCGACTGATAAGTAGAAACCACAACACGTTTAATTTTATATTTTTTGTGAAGCGGATTTAACACAACAACTAATTGTATGGTAGAACAATTTGGATTCGCAATAACTTTATCTGTTGCGGTTAACACACTTGCATTTACTTCGGGCACCACTAATTTATTATTAGGATTCATTCTCCAGGCCGAAGAATTGTCAATTACAGTTACGCCTGCATCTGCAAATTTTTGAGCCCACTCCAACGAAGTACTTCCGCCTGCCGAAAATAATGCGATGGCAGGTTTTGCATCAATAGCTTGTTGCATAGAGTGCACTTTATATTTCTTTCCTTTAAATTCAATTTCTTTTCCAAGAGAGCGCTCAGATGCCACAGGAATTAATTCTGTTACAGGAAAATTTCTTTCCTCTAATACTTTTAACATTACGGTGCCTACTAAACCTGTGGCGCCTACTACTGCTATTTTCATGTTTATTGTTTTGTTGTTTACTGTTTGTTGTTTGCGTTAACAAAAAAGCCTCCCCGTTTTCGGAAAGGCCTGCTATTATTTTCATAATAAAACATTCGCGCC
>JAYTSW010000359.1:0-4528 GCA_043745425.1 Sphingobacteriaceae bacterium
ACTTTTATATTTCCTTTTCTTTTTCCGATTGTATAATTGTATTGTAATTCAGCGGTTGACGCGAGTGATTTTGTTACTTCCCAATATAAAAGCGGACCATTGGCATAAGTAGGCTCTAAATTAAAACTGGTACGTGCTTCAAATTTCGGTGAGGTGTATTCTAACATTGTTCCCCAAGTATAACCTCGGGTATTAGCGGGGTAGTCCCACGCACCGTTACTCATTAAACTCCAGTTCATAAATTGTGAGCGTGGATCATGACTATAACTATTAGCATCAAAAAAATCTGCTACACTATATTTACCTGCAATCCAACGAATTTGTTTGTCGTACACTTTTTGTTTTACTTGATTAACTTCATCTTCACCAACAGTAAATTTTTTTCCTATACCAAATGTTTGTTGAAAATAAGCTCTTGCTAAATAAATGGCAGGGGCGGGCGAACCAATACGAAACGTTTCACCATTCGAGAAGCCTGCAATACCCCGCGCTTGAGAAAAACCGCTACCGCCGGCTAATTCAGGGTTTGTATAAAATGATGCACCTTTCCATAAACGTAAACCAAAATAAATGGTGGAAGTTAATGATGATTGTGTTTCCTCTTCATTATGTAAACTGCTAAACCCGGTATATTTTGCAGCAAAAGCTGGATGATATTGTGTGATAACCGTTTGTTGAAAATGAAAATTAAACCAGGGCAATTTGGTTGAATCACTTTGCGCACTCATCAAGAGCGGCGTTAGGGCAAATAAAAGTAAAAAGCTACGAATCATTTTGTTTAAATACTCTCCAAATGTATGTTTTTTATTAGTTATAACAAATAAATAAAATTAGTCTTGCCTAATTTATTAACAATTTGTATATTTGACTCCAGAAATTACCAAAATGCCTTCATTTTCAGAAGAAAATTATTTAAAAGCCATATACCATCTTAGCAAACAGAATGCTGATAAGGTGAGTGTAAAAGCCATTGCTGATGCCCTTAAAAACAACCCCGCTTCGGTAATTGACATGGTTAAAAAATTAAAGAATCAAAAGCTGATACAATATGATAAGGTAAAAGGCGCAAAGCTTACAGCTAAGGGAGAGGAAACAGCTTTAACAATTGTGCGGAAACACCGCTTATGGGAAGTGTTTTTAAAGGAAAAGTTGGGATATAATTGGGATGAAGTACACGATATTGCCGAGCAATTAGAACACATAAAACAAAATGATTTAGCTGATAGATTGGATAAATTTTTGAATTTTCCAGAATACGATCCGCACGGTGATCCCATCCCGAAACAAAACGGAAAAGTTCCTGATGTATCAAGGGTTACTTTGTTTGAAGCAAAAATAGATAAAACGTATTGTGTCGTGGCGGTAAAAGACACATCAAAATCGTTTTTACAATATCTTCAGGATTTGGAAATAGGAATAGGAACAAAAATAAAAGTTACCGAAAAAATTAAGTTCGATGAGTCGATGCGTATTCTTATTGGTAAAAACCAAAAAGTAACAGTTTCTAAAAAATTCAGTGAAAATATTTTAATTGTGTAATTAGGCGAGTCGCTTACTAATTACTTTAAGTAAATTCCCGAAAACTTGTCCCGGCGAAAATTTTCGCCAATGAAAATCGTTTAATTCACCACCTGTTAAAATGTAAGAGTCCACATTACCGCGTTTAAATTCTTTTAAAACATGTTCTCTAAAATTTAAACCGACAATCCATCCCTCATCTCCAATATCATCAAACCATTCTTCATAATAGGAATCGTCGCTCTCATGAAAATTCAACACGTTTTCGCCTATTAAAATAAATTTATTTATGCCGCAATAAATTAATTCGTCAATAATATCGCGTTTCAAAAGCATAATATCGTTGTTAATGGCATCGTTCCACTCACCAATTAATTCAATAATAGCAAAATTCTCTTCGTAATCGGTAAAAAGTACTTTTATGTATAGGGTTTCACTACCAATATCGTCCCACTGTGGGTGTATGTAAAAGTTGTAAATAGTCTGCGAATACTCCAATTCGTTATACTCGCGACCATAAAAGGGCGAGTTCTCGTCTTCCGACGCGATGTAGAGATGTCTCCAGTTATAAAACGGCTCTATTGTGTGCATTTCCAAAGCTAAATTAGCCATAATTGGTATATTTCCCCCTCTTAATTATCCCCTTTTGACGTTTAATATCTTTTGTTTTTGAGGTTAAAAAATTTTGTATTTTACCTCTATATTTGTTATTTATAACCAAAATCAGAACCTTAAAATTTGACCCCCGAAAAAATCATAATTGACGCGAACTCTTCTTCTTTTTTTTCGATTAAGGAAATCAGACGATATAAAACGTTGCTCAGCAATTTAGCACGTCGCGATTTTTTGGTGCGGTATAAACAAGCCTTTGCGGGAATACTTTGGGCATTGCTAAAACCTTTGATTACAATTTTAGTGTTTGGCTATATTTCAGTGAAAATTACAGGTGCAACGGATGCTACCGCTAACTTTGTAAATGTGGCTTCTGCATTGTTGTTGTGGCAATTATTCTCAAGTGTGTTTAACGATGTGAGTAATTCCATTATCGGTAATGCTAATTTATTTTCAAAAGTTTTTTTTCCTAAAATAATTATTCCGCTTAGCACCATTTTAGTTTGCCTGGTTGATTTCTGCATTTCATTAATTATTTTAGTAGTTCTTTTCATTATGTCTGGACAAACTTTACACTGGCAAATAGTTTTAGCACCTTTATTTATTTTACTCACTATTATTAATGGTTTCGGCATTGGTCTGTACTTCGCCACCATAAATGTAAAGTTCAGAGATGTGAAATTTATTGTTCCTGTTATTATTCAGTTTGGAATGTATGTAACACCTGTAATTCTTTCTACAAATTATTATTTAGACCGTTTACCCAAATGGGCACATTGGATTTTTTGTCTAAACCCAATGATGGGCGCTATTGATGGATTTAAATATTGTTTATTCGGCGGAGATGCTATTTACAATACCACTTATTTTATAGTTTCCATATGTGTGTCGTTTTTATTTTTAATATTAGGGATAAAATATTTTTACAAGTTCGAACGTAATTTTGTGGATTATATTTAATGAGCAACGCTACTATCATAAAAGTTGAAGGTTTAGGTAAACAATATTTACTTAACAAAAGTCTAACGCCCAAAAGCGATACTTTGTTTGGGAATATGATCTCCGGTGTAAAAAACTTAAAGAGCATTACCACTAAAAAAGAATTAATCGAGTTTTGGGCATTGCAAAATGTTTCATTTGAAATCAATCAGGGAGACAGAGTAGGGATTATAGGAAGAAACGGAGCTGGTAAATCAACATTACTAAAAATTTTATCACGTATTACACCTCCAACAAAGGGACGAATTGAAATTACAGGTCGTGTAGCTTCATTGTTAGAAGTTGGAACTGGGTTCCATGGTGATTTATCGGGCAGAGAAAATATTTATCTCAATGGTTCTATTCTTGGAATGAGTAAACAGGAGATTGATAAAAAATTTGATGAGATTGTTGCATTCGCTGAAGTAGAGAAGTTTTTAGATACACCCGTTAAACGTTACAGCAGTGGAATGTATGTTCGTTTAGCATTTGCTGTTGCTGCTCACTTAGAGCCTGAAATTTTAATTGTAGATGAAGTATTAGCGGTTGGTGATATTGCCTTTCAGAAAAAATGTATAGGCAAGATGAAAGATGTGAGTCGCAATGAAGGACGAACTATTTTATTTGTGAGTCATAACATGGCTGCCATACAAAACATCTGTGATAAATGTATTTACATGAAGAATGGTGAGTTGATTGAATACGGCGCAACAGAATTAGTGATACCAAAATATTTATTGTCATCACAAGCTTCCAGTACAGGTGAATTAGCGGATAGAAGTGATAGGATGGGAAATGGAGCGGTAAGGTTTCAATCTATCAATTACAAAGACGCGAGCGGAAATGTAATTGATAATGCGCAATGCGGCTCTGCCTTAAACATTGAGTTAACTTTGCAAGCCAATCCAAAATTCGATTTATCGTATTTACAAATATCTGTTGGTGTTGATGATGAAAACGGAACGCGTATTACGCATTTGAGTAACGCTAGCACTAATCAAATTATTGAAAGTTTTAAGGAAGGCACTTTTAAAGTGAATATTCATATTCCTGTTCTTCCGTTAAAAAGCGGAAGTTATACTTTCACATTATTTTCATCTGTAAACAGCGAAGTAGCGGATTGGATTCAGGAAGCAACAGTTTTAATGGTAGAGAGCGGTGATTTTTTCAAGACGGGAAAATTGCCGGAAGAAAGCCAAGGTAGTTTTTATATTAATCATAGTTTTAATTTCATAAAATGAGCATCCCTGTAATTTTTATACACAAGGGCGATCATTTTTATTTAAACTATTCGCTCAATCAGGTAAAGATTACAAATCCTGATAACCCCATTTATTTAATTACAGATTCTATAACTAATCGTTATGATTTTGTAAAGTATATCGACATTAATAAATATTTTACTCAAGCAAGAGAATTT
>JAYTSW010000360.1:0-17079 GCA_043745425.1 Sphingobacteriaceae bacterium
TGTTAAAAGAAGCGTGAAGATTGAGAATAGTAAAAGGTATCTTTTCATTGGGATATTATATTAACATAGTAAAAATAAAAAATATTATTATATTTATTGTTATTTTGTAATAAATAAGTATTTTAGCGTAAGGATATAATGAAAAACAGCGTTTTATACACTTTTATTTTTGTGGTTTTAGCCATTGTATTTTCATGTGATTACAAAAAAGGTCTTTTACCTCAAAAAGCTGCTGCTTTACCTGCAAATGCCTGCGATTCGATACGGTATAACAATAGCATGAAAAACATTTTTAATAATGTTTGTTGTAATTGTCATAGCGGCCCCTTTGGTTCAGGAGGGGTTGATTTAAGTACTTATTCGAATGTATTGGCAAGGGTAGTGGACGGTCGTATTAAGGATAGAATAACAAACGCAAACAACCCAATGCCTCCATTTGGTTTATTGCCTGCTTCTAAAGTAGATTCAATTTTGTGTTGGATTAATAAGGGCGGCCCTCAGTAATTACGCCTTAATTCCCATTAACTTTATTACTTTTTCAACGTCTTCGGGCGTATCAATACAATGACTATCGTGCGAAGTTTCAGCACATTTAATTTTAAATCCATTTTCCAGCCAGCGTAATTGTTCTAATGATTCTGCAATTTCAAGAGGAGAAGGTTTGAGTTTTGTAATTTTTTCAAGAATATCAGTTCGGTAAGCATACATACCAACGTGACGGTAATAATTAAAATGCTTGTGCCATTCTTTTTCATCAACACCTTTAATAAACGGAATTACCGTGCGACTAAAATAAAGCGCCTCGTTGTTGTTATTAAGCGTAATTTTTACTTCCCCTTTATCAAATAGTACAGAATGATCAGTACATTTTATCATTAAAGTGGCTAATTCGGTTTTGCTATCACAAATTTCTGTTAAAAGATTTATTTGTGAAGGATCGATAAACGGTTCGTCGCCTTGAATGTTTATTACGTAATCGTAAGGTGTTTTATTATTCAAATAGGCTTCATAACTACGGTCGGTACCACTCGGATGTTCGGCTTTTGTCATCACCACCTTAGCACCGAACAACTTGGCGTGTGATGCAATGCGTTCATCGTCGGTTGCAATTATAACATCGGTCAGTTGTTCTGATTTTTTGGCTTGCTCGTAAACCCTTTGTAGCATAGATTTACCAAGAATTTCTATTAGTGGTTTTCCTGGAAAGCGCGTGGAAGCGTAGCGAGCTGGAATTATTCCTAAAATTTTCATCAGATATAATATTCAATTAAAAACTTAGGATTAAATTTAGGGATTATTTCATTGAGAACACAACTACTCATACTTTTTTTAGTTTCTTTTCTAGCAGGAAACGCTCAACACCAGAGTTCCACTTTGGTGCCAAACAAGGCCGTAAAGCTTATTGCAGATATGGTGGATTCAATTAAGAATGTGAAAACAATACGAACCACCATTAAATCAATTGAAAGAATTAATAACACTTATTTTTCGGCTTCTTCAGAAATTAAAGTAAATGTGAATCCACGTAAGTTGTATTTCAATAATAAAGAAAAAAAATTGGAAATATTGTATGTAACCGAGCAATACAATAATAAAGCAGTAGTAAAGCCTCATGTTTTTCCATATTTTACTTTAACGCTTGAGCCGCGCGGAAACTTGATGCGTAAAAACCAGCATTATACCGTTAATGAATTGGGTTTTGATTTTATTGGCAGAACAATTGGATTGGTGCTTAGTAAAGAAAAAGAGAATATGGCAAAAAGCCTAAGTTACATTGGGAAGCACGAGCGTAATGGGTATATGTGCTATATGGTTATTTACGAAACAAAAGATTTTCCTTATTTTGAATATACAGTTCTACGTAAAGAAACGGTATCGAGTATAGCCTTAAAACTAAGCATAAACGATTATATGTTGCGTACTAAAAACAATTTGTTTAATGATTTTGGGTATTTAAAAGAAGGAAGCAAAATACAAATCCCCTATATGTATTGTAAAAAAGCAGTTATTTATTTAGATGAAAAAACAATGCTACCTGTAAGTGTAAGTATTTACGATGACCTAGGCTTGTTTGAGAGTTATGATTACTCGAATGTAATCGTGAATAAACCAATTGACGAGAAAGAATTCACTAAAGGCTACAAAGACTACGGCTTTTAGTGTTTGAAATCATAACGATTGCTTATCAGATGCAAATTTTTACCAGATTGGTTTTAGAACAATAACATTCAACCCCTTCAGGGTTGTTTTTCATTCTTATCTGTTACTCTTATTTATATTGAAGTCCTTCGGACTTGCTGGAACAATTGAATAAATTGGTATTAGAATCCTGAAAGGGTTCAATATGAATAAAGTGTAATGAATCAGTTACAACCCTGAAGGGGTTGAACATAAGTCTTATAAATTTCCGGGCTTCGAGCGCCAATGATTTTAGATTTGAACTTCAGTGATTCTCCCTTCGGAAATAGTAAAGTATTTGGTTTTAATGGCGCGTCGTTGTGTGATGTAATTTGAGTATTCGTCAGAATAATTAACACGTTGGGTTATGGCTTCGTCATACAAATTAAAACAGCTCATTAATACTTCAGAGCTTTCTCTTACAGCAAAATTTCCGCTTTCGGCTGCAGTAATATAATCGGCTAATTTATTTTTTATAACGTAATCGTTAAACAAGGGGTTTGCTTTACGCGGAATAAAAATGCGCAAGCCACATTCTTTTGCAACACTTAAATCCAACACATCATCAAACACGTAAGCAATTTCATTAGCTAAAATACCGAAGGTTTCGCAAAGATGTTTAGTGGCATCCGTTTTATTAGCGACTTTAAAATAATTGGCGTTAAAACATTCTCTGCTTGTAAATGTAAATGCTGCTTTATTGTTTTCGCCGGATATGATGGCGGTAATCGGCAATTGATTATGTTTTAAGAAAAAAGAAAATCGAAGTAAATTAGTTCCCATCGAATCCACTTCGTTAAAGCGACTTTGAAGTTGATCATCTTTTTCGCCATTGGTAAAAACGCCATCCCAATCAAAAACAAAAGCTTTAATGCGGCTCAACTTGGAAACCAATAAAGATTCTGAAATTAAAAACTTACCGCCGTTATTTTCAAAAACCTTTAAATTGCTCATTTTGAATTACGAATTACGAGTAACGATTGAAGAATATTTAAACTGTTTGAAATGGTATTTGCTCTAATGTTGCATACATAATTGTCGTTCGCACTTCAATTTTGTTCTAATTACGACATTCATAATCGTCATTCGTACTTCTAAAATCGTCATTCTAATTAGGCTTGTATATCCTGAATATCTAACATACCAACCGGCTTGCCGCCATCGGTAACAACAATTGTATCAACGTTTGATTTTTTAAATAAAATATGAGCTTCATTTAATAAAACATTACCCTCGATAGTAATTGGTTCACGATATTCTAAATCAGATAATTTTTTATTTAATACATCACGACCTTTTTCCATAATTAATTTACGTAGAGAGCCATCGGTAAATACACCCTTAATGCTACCGTCTGCTTTTGTTACAGTAATAGCACCGTAACCGAATTCAGTCATTTTAATAATGGCATCGGTAATTGAAGTGCTTTCAACAACAATAGGATTAGTTCCCTTAACAGCTTCTTTTACTTTCACCATCATTAAGCGGGTGTCCATAATAAACTGATCGGTACCAACAGTTGTAAAATTATTTTCGGTTAATTGTTTAATTATTTTAAGTGGAACAGTAATAGTATGTACGCCAATATTAATAGCATTTCTTACATGTTCTGCATTACGCACAGATGAGAACATTATTTTTGTATCGTAGCCATATAAATCAACAGCATCAACACATTGTTGTACTAAAGCTAATGCATCATGGCCTTGATCTTGCAAACGACCAACCAACGGACAAACATAAGTTGCGCCAGCCTGCATAGCCATGTACGCTTGTTGTAAAGTATATACTAAGTGTACGTTTACTAACAGATCTTTATCGCGTAATAGTTTACAAGCACGAACACCTTCTAAAGAAACCGGAATTTTAAAAACGGTTTTTGTTTTATCTAAACCTAAAGCTAACTGACGTTCTGCTTCGGCTAAAACTTCTTCGGCGGTATTACCTAAAGCTTCAATTTGAAGTACAGGAACAATTTTACTTAGTTTAACGATAGTAGCATCAATATCGGTTATCCCTTCCTTTTGCATAAAAGTTGGGGTAGTGGTTAACCCATTTAAAAATCCAAGCTTAAAAGCTTCTTCAATTTCCTTTAAGTTGGCTGAGTCTAAATATAATTCCATAGATGTAAAATTTACAAACCCAAAGGAACTAAAATTTTAGCTATATAAAAAGAAAAAGCCGCCTTTTGGGCGGCTTAGTTATCAAATGAAGAAAGCTTATTTATTAACTACTAAACGCTTGGTAACTTTAGAGTTACCTGCCGTAACAGTGATAAAATATAAACCTGTGTTGAAGTTTGAGCAATCAATGGCTAATTTATTTTTACCCATTAAGCGTTGCTCGGGGCTAGTATAAACTAATGAACCAATGCTATTAAATACCTGAACTTTTACAGGAACCTCATCCGTTAAAACAACTGTAATATTAGCATTGTTAGTTGAAGGGTTAGGATAAACGTTACTTACATTTTCAAGAACGCCGGCGTTTTCGTTTATACCGGTTAACTGATTATACCTGAAAGTGAAGCTTAATGTATCAGCACTAGTTTTGCCTGTCACTTTATTGAATAGTTTATAATTAACCTCCGAATAACCTACAGTGTAAGCTTCATCCAAATCTGTTATTAATTGTTTGCCGGGAGCTGTTGATGCCCCTGGAGCAAGCACAGTAAAATCGCTAGACGGCTCAGTAGTAAAAGCATTATAACAACTTCCGAAATCACCGAAACAAAAATAAGCATTAGCGCCTGGTGAAGCAGAGTTGAGTGTAATATCTTTTCTTACTACAGAGTAAGTATTAGTTGTTGATGAAATGTTTTTAAATCTTACTTTAACGGTTTGCGTAGAAGTTAAAGTTGGACTGGATGCACTTACTGTATACGAAACCACCGTTCCGTTTGATAAAGCTACGAGGGCTGTCGTTCCGGTTGCATCAGTTGTCCAAGCCTGTAAGCTCGGACTTTGGGCGTTTAAAATACCTAAAGAAATAAGTGCAAAAAGAGTAAATATTTTTTTCATACGTTGTGTTTTAGTAGTAATCAAAGATATAAAAAAATCGGCCCAATCTGAGCCGATTTTTTAAAGAGCAACGGTTATTATTTACTAATAGTTAATTTTTTCGTTGTTGAGTTTCCGTCTTTATCAGCAATTATAAAATAATATAATCCTGAAGCTAAATTTTTAGTATCAAAATTCACAGTATTACTGCCGATTTCAATAGCTGTAATTTGTTGTTGAATTATTTGACCTAAAGCATTAAGCATAGTTATTGTGCCTTCGTTTGATTTAGAAGAAGTGATGCGAACGGTTGCTTCGTTTTGAGCTGGGTTTGGATACAGATCAATTGCATTAAACTCGTTGCTAACTGATTTAACATTAGTTGAAGAAACTAAATTAATATTATCTAACCACATATTATTTCCGTATTCATTGTATGTAACAAACTTCACAAGTACTTGCGGTAAGTTATCATACGAGCCTAAGTTAACCACTTCACTTCTCCATTGCGAACCGGTTGGCGTAAAGGCAACTGTAGTAACAGGAGCAGAAGCTAAAACTGAACCATATTTAGAATATACGTTTGTCCAAGTCACACCACAATTAGTAGAAACCATTACATCAATACCTTCGTTTACAGTAGGATCTACTTGTGCATAAGCAACATCAAAAGTTAATTTCATATTGGTTAAACCGGTGAAGCTTGAAGTTGGCATAAATAATTCATCTCTATCTCCTACAGCTGGGTTATTCCATGAATCATATTTAATTGCACCGGCAGGAAGAGTAGCGTAAGCATTAACATTTGGGATTCTGGAAAATTGATAAATACCATTGTCCTGATTATTTCTATACCAGTTTGTTGGAGGAAATGTAGCTAAAGAAAAAGTTTGAACTATAGGTGCAGCAACAACTGTTGTACTAACTGCAAATGATCCTGTCTTTCCATTATTAGTTGGGTAATCATCAACGCCACTGTTAACAGCAGTAATGTTTGTTGAATAAGTATGGTTTCCAATTGCGGCAGATACTGATGGCATTGTTATTGTTGCAGTCGCACCAGGAGCTAAAGAGCCAGACCATGCATATGGAGTGCCGACTGTCGCATCAAGTTTAGGAAGAATTGTCATTGTTGTAATTGTATTTACGCCTACATTACTAACAGAAATAGATGGTGTAACAGTAGTACTACAATTTAAAAAGCCACTTACTACACCGTTATTTGCAGCATCATTTGGCGCCCTTGTTATGGCAGCTTGCTGAACTTTTCTGGTAGCATCATCCTGAATAAACCCAACTAATTCAACTTCAGGTTTGCTAACAATATAAGAAGGCGCTACGCACGCAATTGTAAAAGTTTGATTTTGTCCAGTAGTCCATGATGTAGGTAAAGAAGTACCTGATTGAATTGTAGGATAAGATTTACGAGCGGCATAATAAAAATCTTTTTCACCATTTGTACCTGGTGCAGTAGCAAAATGAATTTCTTTTTCAACCATAACCGTACGGAAAATTAATGGACCAGCACAAGTATAAGTTTGAGCAGCAGTAATACTAATCGTAGCTGTCATTGTTGTAAATGTAGGATCCCAAGATCTTAACATAGTAATGCTAAAAGGTGAAGTAACGGCTTTAGCAGTATTAATAATACCTTGACTCATATTACCTGGATGGTCTGAACTAGCCCCGAAAACAACTTGGCTTTGTCCGTCAATTCGTCCGCTAGGAGCTGAACTCACCGCATATCCGTATGTATAGGCACGCCACTGAATTTCAGTTTTATTTGTTTGAAATAGCGACCAAGTATTTGTGGGCGCCGAAGGAATATCCACCTGCCACTTAATAGGAATTACTGTATTAGGATTTGCAAATAATAAGGTGTTTAATCCCGGATTTGTGGATGCGCAAGGTCCGCAATTCTCACCCGTAAATTCTTCGTATAATACTGTACGAGCTGTTTGTGCAGTGCCCATTACGCCAAGTGTAACTAAGCCTAAAAAAAGTAATTGTTTTTTCATGTTGTCTTTTTATTTAATATTATTAATTGTTGCGAGGTTGAAAACTGAAATCTGATTATCGAATTTAGGAAACTCAAATAACAAAATCCAATTGTTAGCGCAATACTATTGCACAATAGGTCTAAAAACAATAATCTATATCCGCTAAACTTGGATTCCTAAAACACTAAAATCTTTAGATTTAACATTAAATCCTTACTTTTGTCTCGAAAACAATGATTGAAGGGAAGATTTTAGAAAGCATCTTAGCTCAAAAGGAATACAGTTTTAAGCCGGAAAAAAACAGCAGTTTTTTAGGTTTGAAGGGCTCATCTATTGCCTTTATTCTGGCTGAAGCCTTTAAAAACACCAAAAACACCTCTTTAATTATAGTTCCCGACAAGGAAAAAGCAGCTTATATATTTAATGATTTGCAAGCTCTTTTGCCTGAAAAAAATCTGTTGTTTTATCCCGAATCTCACCGCTTACCTTATCATCCAGAGAAAACTTCTAACTCTAATATTCAGGAACGCGCTGAGGTGTTGAGTTTATTAAGCAACGATAATTTTAAAGGGATAATGGTGACCTATCCTTTAGCTTTAGCCGAAAAAATTACCACTAAAAGTCAGCTTAGTAAAAATACACTTCAAATAAAACGCAATGAAAAATTAAGCATCGATTTTATTTCTGATTTTTTAAGTAGTTATAATTTTAATCATGTTGATTTTGTTTTTGAGCCTGGACAATTCTCCATTCGCGGAGGGATAATTGATATTTATTCTTACGCCAACGAATTTCCGTTTCGTTTGGAATTGTTTGGTGATGAAGTGGAGTCGATAAAAACATTCGACCCCTCCAGTCAACTCTCCAACACAAAACACGAATTTGTTACCATTATTCCCAATATAAATTCAGAACAGTTAATTGAGAACAGAGGCTCGGTGTTTGATTTTTTTAAAGAAGAGAGCCTTATTTATATTGACGACAGAAAATTTGCAAGCGATACGATAGCAGAGTTTTTTAAAAAAGCGGAAGACACTTTTCTTAATCTAGACTCTGAAATAAAACAATTAGAACCTTCTCAATTATATATTACACCAGCCGATTTTAAAAATTCTCTCGAAAAATTTTCAGTCGTTGAATTTGGAAATAACATTATAAATTCTAGTAACGCTACTCAGTTTAATCAAAGTCCTCAACCTTCGTTCAATAAAAATTTTGAGATGCTAATTAGTAATCTCAAGGAAAATAAAACTAAAGGCTACAAAAATTATTTCTTTACCGATAACCCAAAACAAGCTGATAGATTATTTACAATTTTTGATGATTTGCTAGCGAAAGAACACAGAACACACGACTCCTTAATAGAATATCAATCACTAAACATTCACGAAGGTTTCATTGACCATGATATTAAAGTAGCCTGTTATACGGATCACCAGATATTCGAACGCTATCATCGTTTCCGTTTAAAAGAAACAAAACAAAAAACAGCGCAATCCATTACGCTTAAAGAAATTTTAAGTTTGAGTCCCGGCGATTTTGTTACCCACATCGATCATGGTATTGGAAGATTTGGTGGCTTACACAAATTAAACGTCAACAATAAAACGCAAGAGGTTGTTCGCTTAGTTTATAAAGACAATGATGTTTTATATGTCAGCATTCACAGCTTACATCGTATAAGTAAATATTCTGGCAAAGAAGGAAATGTTCCGCGTATTGATAAATTAGGAAGCACAACTTGGGCGACATTAAAACAAAAAACAAAACGTAATGTAAAAGAATTAGCTTACGATTTAATTAAATTGTATGCTAAACGCAAAGCGCAACCTGGTCACGCCTTTTTGAAAGATAATTATTTGCAGCACGAATTGGAAGCTTCTTTTATTTATGAAGACACTCCCGATCAAATTAAAGTAACTGCCGATGTAAAAAAAGATATGCAAAGGCCGCATCCTATGGATAGATTAGTTTGTGGCGATGTTGGTTTTGGTAAAACAGAAATTGCAGTGCGCGCAGCATTTAAAGCAGTATGTGATAGTAAGCAAGTGGCCATTATGGTTCCTACAACAATTTTAGCGTATCAACATTTTAAAACATTTCAGGACCGATTAAAAGATTTGCCATGTAATATAGATTACATCAATCGTTTCAGAAGCTCAAAAGATCAAAAAGAAATTATTGAAAAATTAGCATCTGGTAAAATTGATATTATTATTGGCACACATCGTTTAGTTAGTAAGGAAGTTAAGTTTAAAGATTTGGGCTTGATGATTATTGATGAGGAACAAAAGTTCGGCGTTGGTATAAAAGATAAATTGAAATTAATAAGAACTACAATTGATACGCTTACTTTAACAGCGACACCAATTCCAAGAACTTTACAATTCAGTTTAATGGGCGCGCGTGATTTGTCTATTATTTCTACACCTCCACCAAATCGTTATCCTGTACAAACGGAGTTAAGTATATATAGCGAAGAATTAATTCGAGATACAATTTCCTATGAAATAAAGCGAGGCGGGCAAGTATTTTTTGTTCATAATAAAGTGCAAAGCATTATAGAAATAGCAGGTATGATTCAGCGTTTGGTGCCTGATGCAAGAGTTGCAATTGGTCACGGACAAATGGATGGCGACAGGCTAGAAGAAGTAATGTTGAGGTTCATGGAAGGAAGTTTTGATGTATTAGTTGCCACAACAATTATTGAATCCGGTTTGGATATCAGTAACGCAAACACAATTATTATTAACGACGCACAAAATTTTGGACTAAGTGATTTGCATCAGATGAGAGGTAGGGTAGGGCGTAGCAATAAAAAAGCATTTTGTTATTTGTTAGCGCCGCCGCAAGTGAGTTTAACTAATGAAGCAAGAAAAAGATTAAAAGCTATTGTAGATTTTAGTGATTTAGGAAGTGGTTTTCAAATTGCAATGCGAGATTTAGATATTCGTGGCGCCGGAAATTTATTAGGAGGCGAACAAAGCGGGTTTATTAATGACATGGGTTTTGATACCTATATGAAAATATTAAACGAAGCTGTTGGTGAATTAAAAGAAGAGAATTGGTATAAAGATATTGCCAATGAAACCGAAGATGATAAATCGGTTTTCTCTCGCCAATTTGTAAAGGAAACTGTTATTGATACCGATTTACAATTATTAATTCCTGATTATTACGTCGAAAATTTAACCGAACGTTTAATTTTATATCGTGAGTTAGATAACATTACCAAAGAGGAAGATTTAATTTTATTTGAAACGAATTTACGTGATCGTTTTGGTCCGGTACCAAAAGAAGCTGTTGAATTAATTAATGTGGTGCGTTTCCGATGGAAGGCCATGAGTTTAGGTTTTGAAAAAATTACACTAAAAGGATCAAAAATGTTAGCTTATTTTGTGGCTCAGAAAGATTCGGCCTATTTTGCAACTCCTGTTTTTCATGGTGTAATGGCTTTTGCACAAAAGTATAAGCACTTGAGTCGCATAAAGGAACAAAACGAAAAATTGATGTTGTCTATTGAAGATGTGGACAGTATAATTAAAGCTACCGACGCCCTAATTAAAATGGAAGGGTTAATCGCTCCAAAGGAGCCCATTCGGTAAAAAAAAGTAAATTTAAGCTCGGATGAAAAACAGTAATCGCTCCAAATTAATTATCACCATACTTTTTGGTTACATCATCATGCAATTTTTGTGGTGGGAAATTTTGTTAGTGCGACAAGCTTCGCAAATAAGTAGCGAGCAACAAAAATTGATGGAAATCACTTCAACGGATTCGGTTAGTCTAGAGAAACAAATTACAGAATTAGAAACGAAAAAACAAAACCGCATTTATATGATTGTTGGCGAAGGAACTGTTTTCTTGCTTTTGTTGTTGTACAGTTTTTACAGAATACGAAAAGCCTCTAATCGCGAATTGGAATTGGTTACCCAACAAAAAAACTTTTTATTAAGTGTCACACACGAATTAAAAACGCCAATTGCAGCAACAAAATTGCAGTTACAAACTTTATTAAAGCATAAACAATTGGATGCAACACAGCAAGAAGAATTATTAATGAATGCAGTTAATGAAACTAATCGCTTGAATAGATTAATTGAAGATGTGTTGTTAGCTAATTCAGCTGAAACCAATTTAGTATTGAATAAGGAGAATATTAATGTAAGCGAATTGACAGAGCAAACGCTCTCAAATTATTTTTCGGACAAAAAAGTGAAAGGCACTTTAAAGATAGAAGTCGAAAGTGAAATTTCAACTTCGGTAGATAAATTATTATTTCCTTCCGTAATTATTAATCTTACCGAAAACGCTTTTAAATATTCGCCGGAAAATTCAAAAGTAACTGTTACTTTAAATAAACAAAATGAAAAGCTAGTATTTACCGTTAGCGATAACGGACATGGAATTTCAGAAAAAGAAAAGTCAAAAATATTTGAGAAATTTTATCGGATAGGAAATGAAGACACGCGTAATGCCAAAGGAACAGGATTAGGTCTTTATATTGTCGAAAGAATTATTTTAGCTCATAGTGGCACTATTGACGTGTCGGATAATAAACCAAACGGAAGTGTATTTAAAGTTGTTATATAATTTTATTTTAATTACAACATTGATTGCTTTTGCGTCATGTTCGAATCAAAGTCGTGAAGCTCCAGTTGTCACCACAATGGTGAGCGACGTAAGTCCATCTTCATTAAAGTATGCAACACGTTTTAATACTTCTCAAAACTCAAATTACAAAGTTTTATATTTATTTGGGAACAAAGAAAGTAAGGATACGACCGCAACTTTTATTTTGTATCCTAAATCACAACCAAAACCGAATTTTGGTGAAAATGTTTTTTATGTTGCTACACCTGTAAATAATATTGCTTGCATGAGTTCGGTGTATGCGGCGATGCTTTGTAAATTAAATTTGCAGGATAAAATTATTGCAATTGATAACGTAGATTATTACAATAGTAAATTTATTACAGAAGGAGTTGCTTCTCAAAAAATAAAGGAAATTGGTAAAGGTCCGGAAATAAGTGTTGAGCAAACGCTTGTATTAAACCCTGATTTATTATTGATGTTTGGAATGGGAAACCCGAAGAAGGATGTAAATGAAAAAATTCTTCAAGCAAAAATCCTTGTTGCCATTACATTAGATCATTTAGAAGAACATCCTTTAGCGCGCGCCGAATGGATAAAATTTATCGCTGTGTTTTTTGATAAGGAAAAATTAGCCGATTCTTTATTCAGTGTTACTGAAAGAAATTACTTGCGATTGAAATTAATGACTGAGAGAATAGAAACTAAACCAACAGTATTAACTGAAATTAAATACGCTGATGCTTGGCATGTTCCCGGTGGGAATAGTTTTATGGCTCATTTTTTGGCAGACGCAGGCGCTGATTATATTTGGAAGAACGAAAAGAAATCTGGAAGCATTCCTTTAAATTTTGAGGAAGTTTACATCAAAGCAAAAGATGCTGACTTCTGGTTGAATCTTTTTATTAATGTGAATTCGAAAAAAGATCTTTTAGCTTTTGATGAGCGTTATAATTTATTTAAACCTTATAAAACCGGTAATTTGTTTAATAATACCAAACGAGTTAATGCCAAGGGCTATAGTGACTATTATGAAAATGGACTGTGCAACCCCGATGAGCTTTTAAAGGATTTTATTAAAATATTTCATCCAGATTTGTTGCCTGAGCATCAATTAAAGTATTATAAAAAGATTGAGTAAATTTAACCGTGCGAAATTCCTTTATACTAAATGTTCTAATCCTTTTATCGCTAACTGCAGCATTAGTATTTTTGAATTTATTTTTTGGAACTATCACCATTTCTTTTACCAATTTAAAGGAAGGAGTAGCATCCGATATTTTTTACAACATTCGCATTCCAAAAACAATCACCGCCATATTAGCTGGCGGAAGCTTGGCCATCTCAGGTTTATTAATGCAAACTTTATTCCGTAATCCACTAGCAGGCCCTTATGTTTTAGGTGTAAGTAGTGGTGCTGGATTATTTGTTGCTATCGCCATGATTTTATTTGGAGGCGTTAGTAATTATTTTGTCGGTAAATCATTAATTAGTATTTCAGCAATTACGGGCTCGTTATTAATTATGAGCTTGGTTTTATTTATTTCGAAACGAAGTCGTAGTAATACAACTGTTTTATTAGTTGGAATAATGCTCTCGCAAATTTTGGGTGCGTTTCAAGGTTTAATTGAATATATGTCGAACCCCGCTGCTTTAAAAAGTTTTGTGGTGTGGGGAATGGGTTCTGTAAGTAATACTTCTGAAAAAGATATTTTTATTTTATTACCGGTTTGTATTTTATTTTGCGCTATGACTTTATTTCTATCGAAACCATTAAATGCAATCTTACTCAATGAGACCTATGCACAAAATTTGGGGATTAATGTAAATCGTTTGCGCTTAATTATTATTATTATCACAGCTATTTTAACAGGATTAATTACGGCGTTTTGTGGTCCGATCGCTTTTGTTGGTTTATCAGTTCCTATTGCTTGTCGATTATTTTTTAAAACATCACATCAATTACATCAACTCACTTATTGTTTTTTGGTTGGAGCTATAACTTTATTATTATGCGATAGTATTTGCCAATTGCTAAGTAATAGTTATGCGTTGCCGATAAATACGATTACAACTATTTTAGGTTCGCCTGTTGTTATTTATTTAATCTTCAAATCAAAAACCATTTCGTAATGCTACAGGTAAAAGATTTAAATATTGGCTACGAACAAAAGGAAATCCTTTCCGGATTAAATTTTACTATTAGCAAGGGCGAACTAATTGGTTTGGTAGGAAGTAATGGGATTGGAAAATCAACGCTGCTTAAAACAATTATCGGAAGCTTAAACCCTTTAAGCGGGGAAATAGTTATTGATGGCGTTTCATTAAATAATATTTCTCCACAACAATTATCAAAAATAATCTCCATTGTATTAACCGATAAGTTAGGTGGATTTAATTTAACTGTGTTTGATATTGTGGCTGCTGGCCGCATTCCGTATCTAAATGCGTTCGGACAATTAAAAACAGAGGATATTGAAATTGTAAATGAGAGTTTAGAAACCATAGGTATCAAAAGCCTTTCTCAAAATTATTTTGACGAGCTAAGTGACGGTCAAAGACAGAAAGTATTAATCGCGAAATCATTGGCACAGCAGACGCCAGTTATTTTAATGGACGAGCCTACTGCATTTCTTGATTTCGAATCGCGCCTACAGTTATTTGTAATCTTAAAGCAATTAGTTAAGGAACAAAACAAGACGGTTATTGTTTCTTCTCACGATCTTGATGTGCTCTTTAGAAATGTAGATAAAGTGCTTTATTTGAAAGGGAATATGGATTATCATTTCGATACATCGGCAAAGATTAAGTCTTTTTTCGTTTAATCCTTAACGTAGACTTATTAACGGATGTTTTTTCAAAAACTTAATTAAATTTTATTTTTACCAATAAAAAAATTGTATTTTTGCGCCCGAAACTATGGCACTACTAGTAAAAAAATCAAAATTGCCCAACGCAGGTAAAGGCTTATTTACCACAAAAGCTATTAAAAAGGGCGAGAGAATTATTGAGTATAAAGGCGAAATCATCGACTGGAAGGAATACACGAAACGCGTTGATGAAAACAAAGACGGTTATTTGTTTTTTGTTAGTCGAAAAAAATGTATTGATGCTTTTGGCACCCCGCAATATAAAGCACGATATGCTAATGATGCACAAGGCATAAGTCGCACAAAAGGGCTAAGGAATAATGCTATTTACGATGTGATTGATAACAAATGCTTCATTGTTGCCGCACGTGACATTAAAGCTGGAGAAGAAATTTTTGTGGATTACTCGAAAGATTACTGGAAATGTATCCGTTACAACATTAAACACGGACATACTAAATGGAAAACGGATTTCAGTAAAAATTAAGATTCAATGGGTTTTGATTTTACTTTCTTCATCTCCATTCTCATTACAGGAACAATTATTAAGGCAGGTAAGAACCAAAGTAGCGTGGGATTAATTGGTATGTGTGGCGCTTGATTTACTAGAAAAGCAGTTAATGCTCCAATGTAGCTTCCCATCATGTGACCAATGTGTTTCTTTAGCCAATACAAGGTTTCTTTTGGGCCTTTAATTAGTAATCTCATATTGGTTCTTACGCTTAGTAAACCAAAAGCGCCAAATATTAAGGGAACGAGCCCTCCCATATTTTGATCCTTAATCAGAATTAAAGAGCCAACAGCTACCATTCCTAAAAAAGTTAAACCCGCTATTATTTCAATAAACCAATCCACCTTTAATGGTTTTTGGCCTTCGTGTAAATTTTTTAAACGAAGAGAACGGTAAGCGATAATTGTGCTATAATAACTGAAAATGCCAATCAAAAATAAAAACAATAAACTTTTTGCAATAGATACAATCATGGCAGTAATAAAAACCACTGTCATGCACCAAAAATAAATTTTACCGATTGGTTTATGTTTGGGAGTATTTTTCCTTAAACCAAATGCAATACCTCCAAAAATTAAAGCGCCAGCGCCTGCAGTTACGTGAATGATGACTAATATTTTTAAGAGTTGCGCCATTAAATCAGCTCACCATATAAGTCAAAGTCACTGGCATCAATAATTTTAACTTTAGCAAAATCACCAATACGAACATAGGTGTCTTTTGTAGCTTTTACAAGAACTTCATTATCTACATCAGGACTATCAAACTCTGTTCGCCCTACAAAAAACTCATTTTCTTTTCTGTCGAATAACACATTAAATGTTTTTCCGATTTTTTGTTGATTGAGATTAAACGAAATTTCCTGTTGAACAGCCATTACAGCATCGGCGCGTTGTTTTTTTATTTTTTCACTTACATCATCTTTCAATGTAAATGCTCCTGTGTTTTCTTCGTGAGAATAAGTGAAAATTCCTAAACGGTCGAATTTACTTTCTTCAACCCAACGTAACATTTCTTCATGGTCTTTTTGTGTTTCTCCGGGGTAACCCGCAATTAATGTTGTACGAATAGCAATACCGGGAACTTTATCTCTGATTTGATTTACTAAATCAATTGTTTTTTGTTTTGTTGTACCTCGCTTCATACTCTTCAACATATTATCACTAATGTGTTGCAAAGGCATATCTAAATAATTACACACGTTTGTTTTTTTATTCATGACATCCAACACTTCCATCGCGAAACCACTCGGAAAAGCATAATGCAAACGAATCCAATCTATTCCTTCAACATCACTTAATCTATCTATCAAATCAGCAAGCTCACGTTTTTTATAAATATCCAGCCCGTAATAAGTAAGGTCTTGAGCAATTAATAATAATTCTTTTGTCCCTTTTGCTGCTAAATTTTTCGCACGCTTTACTAATTCATCTTTCTCAACAGAAACATGTCCGCCACGCATTAAAGGAATCGCACAGAAACTGCATGGGCGGTCGCAGCCTTCGCTAATTTTAAAATAAGCGTAATGTAAAGGTGTTGTTAATAAACGTTCGCCAACTAACTCGTGTTTGTAATCAGCCTTTAATGTTTTTAAAATTTTTGGCAATTCGCGTGTTCCGAAATACGCATCTACATCAGGAATTTCTTTTTCTAAATCTGATTTGTATCGCTCACTTAAACAACCGGTGACATATAATTTTTCGATACTACCTTTTTTCTTGGCATCAACATAGCGTAAAATTGTATCAATGCTTTCTTGTTTTGCATTTTCCACAAAACCACAAGTGTTTATAATTACGATGTTGTGATCGTCATCAGCGCTTTCATGTTCAACATCAAATTTATTGGCTTTTAGTTGTCCCATTAAAACTTCGCTGTCAACAATGTTTTTACTGCAACCAAGGGTAACAACATTTACTTTATTTTTT
>JAYTSW010000361.1:0-4489 GCA_043745425.1 Sphingobacteriaceae bacterium
CAGTAATGTTTTTAAGAACGGAATCACACAATTGAATTTCTTCCTTTATTTTTTCATTGCTTAATTCACATAAACCAAAAGGATGATTGTAAGTATGATTGGCAATAGCGTGCCCGGATTCTGAAGTCTGTTTAATTACAGAAGCATTGTGTGTATTGCCTAATTCATTGCCAACACAAAAATAAGTTGCTTTAATGCCCAGCTTAGAAAAAAAAGTATTTGAGCGTTCGAAAGCAGTTTTATAAAACGCTTCGAGTTTAGTTTCATCATATTGTAAATTCTCAATGCCGTAAAATTTTGCTAATACAGCAGGAGAATCAACATCTACATGAAAATATATTTTCATTTCTTTAGTAAAACCTTGAGGTTATAAACAAATATCGGAATTAGCATGGTGAATCCAAAAATAAAATATGTGTAATGCGACATAGCAATTAAAAACATAAATGGAAATATGCTCGCTATAAGAAGCATATAAAAGAAAAGGTAAAAACCTGAAGCTTCCTCTTTTTTGTAATTCTTTAAATACAGAAACGGAAATAACAGTATTTGAATTAGCAACATAAAATAAGTACCAATGGAAACTAAGCGAAACACTTTTTGTAAACTATTTAATTCTTTATAGGCAGGCCCCGGCCAATCCTGCGTCACATTTCTGAACAAATAATTTTTTAATCTTTTTAGAGGGGTATAAAAATAAAAGTAGGCTTTTTTATTCTCTTTAAATTTTGCTTTTAGATGTTCTGAACTACGGATAATTTTATTCTCGATAGAATCATGTTGCGCTTCCGTTAAACTATCACGATAAGAGAAAAATACTTCATTACGTAAAGCGTAAAGTGTATCTTTATTAAAACCATCGAAGAAAATAGATTCATCAAATTTAAAATCCGAAGTATTTTTTCCGCCCTTCCATCCAAACCACGAAATATCTGAATCCGGAAAATACCAGGCGTTTTCGCCGCCCCAGGTAAAAATAAGTTCGCGTACTTTTGTTAAGGAATATTTAGTAATGCTATGGTAACCGTATTCTGAATTTTTAGATTCAGTACCCGGTACAAATGCAGTTTGCAAAGGAATAAATTTGTGAAGCGAAATAAAGTTACGTGTTACCCACATCGATTCAAAAATCCCCAAGGGCAACAGAAAGATAAAAAGTGCAAGGAAAATCTCTTTAATAGTTTTAGCTAAACGCTTTTCAAAATAAACTAAAAAACACAACACTATTGGTAAATACACAAAACAAAAACCTCGAAGTAAAACAAGCCAACACAAAAAGAAGCCCGCAAACAACAAATGTTTTTTTAAATGCTCTGTTGTGTAAGCTTGAAAGTAATAACAGAAAAAAATGAGACACGAAACGCCAAGAGAACTTGTGTGCAAAGTCCACTCGTAATGCCAGAAGTAAGGGATAAAATTAATAAGTAAAAAAGAAATGACAAACGCCCATCTTTTTTTTGTCAGCTGATAAAGTAGTAAACTTAGAATGTAGCTTGCAATAACCGCAAGCGCTAAAATAAAAATACCCAAACAGACATTCGCCGCTCTCTCGCTTAATACTGATCTGAAAATAATATAAGGAAAGACAAAACCCGGTAAGCGACCAGCGTACGATTCGTCGTGACCTTCCATAGCGTAAACTCCCTTCTCAATAAAATTATCAACAGGAGTAATATACTCGGCATGATCGGCAGATTTTATAAAAGGACCTGAAAATTTTCGTTTCGGGTTATTGTCCGGTAAAATAAAAAGAAAGTATAAAATTAATTTAATGCAGAGCGCAAGAATCAGCCACTTATAAGGTTTCGTAAAATTTAATTGATTAAATAAGGTGGCCATTAAATTATTTTTTCTTAAACAATAAGAAACGAAAATAAGCCATTGTAGTTTTGAATACTTTTAATTTCGATTTACCAACACGTTTCTTTGACTTTAATAACATAGGCACTTCAATCATTTTCGCATCTTGTTTAATAGCTTTAACTAAAATCTCCAACATGCAAATAAAACCATATTCTGTTATGATGGCATTATTATTCTGCTTAATTTTTTGTAATAAGCTAACGCTGTACACTCTGTAAAACGAACTTAGCGTTAAAATTTTTAAATCAAATAAGAAACGAAACAATAAATTAGCAATTGATGATAAAAATTTACGAAGGAAAGAAGTTGAATCAAATCCGCCACCCTGTGCATAAACGGAAGCTAAAACTAAATCGTAACCCATTTTATTAATGCTCAACATATGAGGAAGAATAGTAATATCAGAAGTGCAATCCGCTTCCATAGTAATCACAATGTCACTTTCAATATTTTTGCAGTTTGCTAAAACCCATTCAAAACCTGTGTTGAATGCGTAACCAGGACCGTGATTTGTTCCATCACCTAAAATGGTAAAATTTGTATTGGAGAAATGTGATTTTAAAAGTTCAATTGTTTTATCTGTAGAGCCATCATCAGAAAACACAAACATCTTTTCTTCATTAGGCAAAATGGTGCTTAACTCACGATGTAAATTCGCAACGTTACCTTCTTCATTAAATATAGGAATAAGAATGTAAATCATTAAGCCTGACTCTTTTTCATTTCTGCAATGGTTAATTTAACAGCTTCTTCTAATTTTACTTTTGGCGCATAACCTAAAATGCGTTTTGCTTTTTGTAAATCAGGAATGCGACGCATAATATCTTTATACTTACCAAACACGTCGCTCATTGGAACAAATTTTATTTTTAATTCTTTTCCTGTGTTCGCAAACTTATGAATGAGTTTGGCGGTATCAATTACGCTTAACTCTTCGTCATTACCGATATTTATAATTTCACCAACAGCTTTTTCGTTATCAATTGCTAAAGAAATTCCTTCTACTAAATCAGTCACAAATCCCATGGAGCGAGTTTGAGAACCATCACCGTGAACAATTACTTCTTCATCATTTAAAATTGCGCGTAAAAAAATCGGAACATGTCCGCCACTCCAAGCAAAACTTGAACGTGGACTAAATCCACCAAAAAATCTAATCACCACAACTGGCACACCAAAATCATGATAGTAAGCAAAACACATTTGTTCTCCGTATAATTTCGACACAGCGTAACTCCAACGTTTAATCATGCTCGGGCCTATTAACAAATCTCCATCTTCATTTAAAGGCAAATCAGGCGACATTCCATAAACATCACTTGTAGAAGCGAACACAACTTTGCAGCCCCACATTTTTGCAACCTTCAAAATATTTTCAGTTCCTTCAGCGTTAACGCTAAGTGTTGGATAAGAAATATCTTTTTCGCCAATTTTTTTAACGGCTGCTAAATGCACAATAGTGTCAACATCCTTTGCTAAAATTTTCAAGGTTTCGAAATCCAGAATATCAACTTTGTAAAATTTGAAATTCGGATTACTCATGTTGTGTTCAATGTTTATGGTTTTACCATAAGCAAGATTATCAATACCAATTACCTTATAACCTTTTGCTAACTGATCATCCAATAAATGAGAGCCAATCATTCCGGCTACGCCGGTCATTAAAATTGTTTTTTGTGCCATAAATATTTAGCTGACTTTTTGTTTAATTACTCCTAATTCTTTTCCTACTTTTTCAAAGGCAGCAAGAGCCTTGTCTAAATGTTCTTTTTCGTGCGCTGCTGATAATTGTACGCGGATACGCGCTTGTCCTTTTGGAACAACAGGGAAGAAGAACCCAATTACATAAATTCCTTCTTGTAATAATTTATCTGCAAAAGTCTGCGATAATTTCGCATCGTATAACATCACCGGCACAATTGCAGAATCACCATCCTTAATTTCCAAACCAATTTCTTTAATTCCTTTTTTAAAGTAATTAATGTTCGACTCTAATTTATCACGTAATTCAGTCGTCTGACTTAATAAATCAAACACAGCAATACTAGCGCCAACAATACTTGGTGCTAATGAATTTGAAAATAAATACGGACGAGACCGTTGTCTTAATATTTCAATAACTTCTTTTTTTCCTGTAGTAAATCCACCCATTGCGCCGCCTAAAGCTTTGCCTAAAGTGCCTGTAATAATATCAACGCGGTGCATTACATTTTTTAATTCAACTGTACCACGACCAGTTTTCCCAATGAAACCGGAGGCATGACTTTCGTCAACCATTACGAGTGCATTATATTTATCAGCTAAATCACAAATTTTATCTAGAGGTGCAACATAACCATCCATACTAAAAACACCATCTGTTACAATAATTCTGTGACGTTGCGCCTGTGCTTTTTTCAACTGCTCTTCCAAATCAGCCATATCACTATTTTTATAGCGATAACGTTGTGCTTTACATAAACGTACGCCGTCAATAATTGAAGCGTGATTTAATTCATCAGAAATAATTGCATCTTCTTCACCAAACAAAGGTTCAAATACACCGCCGTTAGCATCGAAACAGGCTGCGTATAAAATAGTATCTTCTTGTCCGAGAAACGTAGCAATTTTTTGTTCTAATGTTTTA
>JAYTSW010000362.1:0-4486 GCA_043745425.1 Sphingobacteriaceae bacterium
CTTAAAAATGTTTCACTTGTGATATTTTAGTGACCTTAGGCTAAGACCTTTGTATCAAGAAATCACTCAATCTTATTTTCAAATCAAAAAATTAAAATCACATGGCTTCTTTTTTGAAATTATTCGTTTTATCCGTTTTTACAATGGCTTGTGTTTCTAAAAGTGTAAAAACACCCACAAGCGACATGTCCATGAACACCCCCTCAGTATCAGAGGAAATGGTGGGGATGGATACTTCTAAATTAGAAATTGCCACATTGGCTGGGGGCTGCTTTTGGAAAATGGATGCGGCGTATCAACAATTGCGCGGCGTAAAAAAAGTAGAGGTGGGTTATGCAGGTGGCAATGTCAAAA
Source organism: Sphingobacteriaceae bacterium (assembly GCA_043745425.1). Taxonomy (GTDB): domain Bacteria; phylum Bacteroidota; class Bacteroidia; order B-17B0; family Aurantibacillaceae; genus JAHEYG01. The sequence continues at coordinate 355 of JAYTSW010000362.1, forward strand.
ACCCAACTTATGAACAAGTCTGTACACGTACAACAGGACACGCCGAAACCGTCCAAGTGACTTTTGACCCTAAAATTGTAAGTTTTAGGGAAATTCTTAATGTTTTTTGGACCATTCACGACCCCACTGTGCTAAATCAAGAGGGCAATGACAAAGGAGACGACTATCGTTCTGTGGTTTTTTACCGTTCAGAAGCGCAAAAAGCAATGGCTCAAATCGTAAAAGACAGTCTCGACAAAGTGCATTTGCATCCAAGTGCGATAGTAACGACCATAGAACCATTCAAAAACTACTATCCTGCTGAAAAATATCATCAAAATTACTACAATCAGCATCCAGATGAACCGTATACCTATAATGTGGTGCGCAAAAAGGTAGAACTTTTTGAAAAAGTGTTTGCTTCACAACTTAAAAAATAAGGAAAAGTGGATAATGGAAAATGAATAGCGGATAACGGATAATTTTACCCATTATCCGCTATTCATTTTCCATTATCCGTTTTCAACTATCCATTTAACGATGGTTTCGATGACCCCCTCAGTAAGTGGCAATTCAGTTTGTTGATAGACCTTTTGGGCACTTATCCTATTGGCTTCACCGTCTTTCAGCACATGCGTCATATTATTAAAATACACAAGTTTGGCTTTGGGATTGGCTTTTGACAACAATTCTGCTTCTTTGGGTGGTACTTGAATATCATTTTTGCCTGAAATGAGTAAAATGGGCAGTTTAAGTTTGGTTATTTCCACTTGTGGTGAATATTTCATAACTGAAACCATAAACTTTTCAATGGCAGGATTCGCCAAACTGCGTAATGTAGGCGGAAATGAATCTACTTTCTCACCTTTTTTCCATTTACTATACACGTCTTTGAGTTGCGGCACTAAAAACGGGGCTTGTTTACCGAGTTGCTCATATATAATTGTGTCCATGCTTTGCGCTGTGCCACATAAAGAAATCAAAGCATCGATTTTTGTCTTTTGAACCGCTAAAAGCGCAATCAAAGAACCTTCTGAATGTCCAGCTATTATGAATTTGGTAAAACGCCGTTTCCGTTTCATGGACTTTAAAGTATCCATCCAATGGGTTGCATCATTCACAAAATCATTAAAAGTTACGTCTTCCACTTTCTGCGTCATTTTACTTTTGCCAATATGCCTTTTGTCGTATCTGAAACTGGCAATACCTTTCGCGGCTAAACCTTCTGCTAACATTTTAAAACTATTGGTTTTTAAACCCAAAGCACTGTTGCAGTCTCTATCGGTTGGTCCTGAACCTGCAATGATAAGCACAACGGGCATACGTTTGACACGTGTGGGCGTAATCAAAGTTCCTTCAAGCAAACCATCTTGAAGCTTTAAAGTTAAAATTTCCTCTTTATACTGAGGGGTCTGTGCAAACGTAGAAAACGTATTGAAAAAGAGTAAAAAAGTAAAAGCGAATCGAATTTCCATACTTCTAATGTTCAATTATTTATTTTAGTCTTTTTAGCAATGACTTGCGCTTTATCTTGTTCTTCACATTCGCGGCAAATCTCACCACAATCCCATTCTTTAATTTGCCCCGCAACAAGCTTACCTTTAAAACAACAAATCAAAAGATGACCATTTTCTAAAAGTAAATCAATTTGTTCTGAACCACCTGTTTTATTAGTGTTAAAAAACTTAACGATGCACTCATCTTTATCAAAACGAACATCCACTTCGCCATACTTTCTGTTGACAGTTATTTTATCTTTAACCAACCGCAACTTATCGCTTAATTTAAAATGAATTTCATAAGGAATACTTTCACAATCAAAGTCTTTAAGAATCATTTTTTTATTTGTAGTTACTTTTATTTGCCCTAAATGATTATCTTCTTTAGCTTTAATATTAAATGTTTTATGAAGCGGCAAAACAAGTTTTAATGAATTGTTGTTGATGCTGGCTATTTTTATTTGTTCACCTTTATTTATGGTAATAACAGGATTTGTAAAAAATTTATTGGGAAACCTTAATGTTACAGTTGATTTGGTATTTGAGACAGATGAATTAATTACTTTACCTCTAACAGTTGTAAGTTCTAAATCAACCCTTTGAGTATTGCTATAAATATTATCACGTAAAAGAATAGATATTATTGAATCTTTTCTTGGCGGTGCATAAATAACCTTAAATGTATGGAGACGATTTATTTCCAATAATGGTTTTAAAGTGTCACCATTATACATCATAAAGTTATTTGCAATACCATTTACCAATAATTTAAACTGATTTGTATCGTTAGGAATAACTTTACCTTTCATACTTGTAAATTCATTCAATACAACATTTATTCGTTTATAAACTTTAATATAGTTCGAAGGTATAAGTGTTAAATCGACATAAGGCTTGTTTGTATTTAAATCACGTATGGTCATGTTATAAAGTTTTGGCGATTCTTCATTAACGCTTTTAAACTTAATTTTTGTTGGATAAGAAGATTCATTAGATGGTATCACTAAAACGCGTTGTCCCTTGTTATTTACTTCAAGAAAAGCCTTATTATCATCAATAAGTGCAATGTCTGTTTCTTTATCATTAAATGGATAAGCATCGGGTAATACAATTCTACGTTTATTATCGTTTGATGACGAGTTCTTAGAAATAGGCGGTTGTAATCCAGGCATGCCCACTAACATAACAACACCAAGAATAAGCGCAATTTGTGCCATCCCATTCTTTAAAGTAAAAAACAAAACCCTTTGAGCCGTTGTGTGTTGACCATAATAAATATGCGTTGGTTTATAATTGGGTAAGGCACATTCAGGTTCTAAATTTTGCTCTTTATTCAATGCCACATTTATTTCAACAACGGTCACATCTTCTCTTTTTTTAGTTTTATTCAAAACATCAATAGTTATGCCCGTAATTGTTAAAATCAATGCATGATTGCCATCTTTATTACCTGTTAGCCAAAACTTCCAACTGTTAATTTCTCCAGATACAACGGATTGTAGCGTTAACTTATTTAACGGTTCAATCGTAAACGCATCATCCGTTGCAGTTAGATTAACTTCCATTTCATCGCGTAAATAAATATCTTCATAAATATTCTTAAATTTAGTGGCAATGGTTTCTATTTGTTCATCGCTAATTTTTACTTCACACAAAATTTTCTTTCCTAAAGTCATCGCCGAAGGAATATTATGCACGGCATACCCTTTCTTAACAGGTTTAGTTGTTTTTGTTAATTCAATTTCAGCTAACAAATCTAAGAGGCTATTCGTAACGCGATTAATAGTCCGATTGTATTCATCATATTGAATAAGATGTCGGTCATGTTCGGTGCGATTCAACTCACCCAATAACGTGCATAAATAAATACGGTGTTTGAGAGTAGTTATGTTATCAATTAACAAATAAATGGCGTTTTGTAAATCACCTTTTTTGATAAAGTTTTCGACATTGGTTCTAATAGTTTCCATAATGGGTTATTTTGGTTGTCTTAAAAATGTCTTACAAAGCAATGAATCCGATTCGTTATGATTAGTAATGCGTTGTTCTCTGTCGTAAATATAGGTCTTAATTAGTAAAAAGCAAATTACATGTTATTTTTTTTTAAGTTTTAAAGAAAATATTAATGAGTATTGGGTTACAACCCTTTTTAGATGCAACTTTTTGCAAAACTAATACTCTCTACGAAAAAATACGTAGATAAACCTTATGAATTTAAATGAACAATATGTTATTGCAAAATATTAATATTCAGTATATTAATGATTTTTCACTTTTAAATATCTTCATCATGAAAAAGACCTTGCTTTTAAGTTTACTTTCCATTTTTGCCCTACCGTTTTTTGCCCAAACAGCCCAAAAACAATTGGTGGGCGGACATTGTGATGGGTGCGAACTTTATACTGAGGGGATACCTAAAAATCTTTCTTGGCAAACGACGATGGCACAAGGAGAAGTAGGTACTAAACTGCATATCAGTGGAACGATTTATCAAGAAGATGGCAAAACACCTGCGCCCAATGTGATTTTGTACATTTATCACACCGATAATGATGGCTATTATAAAGCTGCGGCGAATCAAACAGTCGCTAAGCGTCATGGACGACTGAGGGGGTGGATGAAAACCGATGACAAGGGACGTTATGCCTTTACAA
>JAYTSW010000363.1:0-4469 GCA_043745425.1 Sphingobacteriaceae bacterium
ATGGGAAACGTATGAAAAAAATCATAAAAAAACTTTTTTGGATAAACGAAGTATTGTTGATATTCCTTCAAATGAAGTTCCTGATTGTGACGGAATAATTGGAGGACCACCTTGTCAAAGTTGGTCTGAAGCTGGCTCAAAAAGAGGAATTGCAGATAAAAGAGGGCAATTGTTTTATGAATTTATGAGAATACTAGCTGATAAAAAACCAAAATTTTTTCTTGCTGAAAATGTTTCGGGCATGTTGTTACCAGCGCATAAAGACGCATTAGCAAATATTAAACAAATGTTTACAGATATAGGATATGATTTGTCTTTTGAATTATTGAATGTATCTGACTACGGTGTACCACAGGATAGAAAGCGTGTTTTCTTCATTGGTTACAGAAAAGATTTAGGATTGAAATTTCAATTTCCAAAACCAACAACATTAGAGAAAAAAATTACACTTGAAAAAACAATCGGTGATTTAAAAGGTACAGTACTTGCGGCAAAAGCAGGAAATTATACGAATGGAAAAGAATGCAAAATTGCGAACCACGAATATATGATTGGTGGATATTCTTCCATTTTTATGTCACGTAATAGAGTTCGTTCTTGGGATGAAGTGTCTTTTACAATTCAAGCTGGCGGTCGTCACGCACCAATACATCCTCAAGCACCTAAGATGAAATTTATAGAACAGAATATAAGAGAATTTGTAAAGGGAAAGGAAAAATTATATCGTAGATTAAGTGTTAGAGAATGCGCTAGAATACAAACATTTCCAGATAATTTTATTTTCCATTATACAAATGTTGTGGCGGGATATAAAATGATAGGAAATGCTGTACCTGTAAAAATGGCAAGTGTTTTAGGGAAAAAAATACTTGAAGATTTAAGTTCTGTGAAAACGATAAAAAAAATTCCAACTAGAGGAATTGTCAAAGAAATTAATGGAAATCTTGTTCGTGAAAAAATGAATGAGATAATAAGTAGTATTGCAGTATAATGGCTAAAGTCGCAACTCAAACAATAAATGGCAAGGCTTTTGAATATGCGTTATTAAACGAATTTTTAGAGCGTTTAAAATCTATTACTACAGTTTTAGTCGTAGAAAATGCACCTTATAAAACAGCATTAAAATGTTTTTTAAGTTTTGATGAAAAAGAACAAAGTCATTACAAATTAGTCGCAAGTTTTGCCGTTAATTTCCTAATTGATATTGAACCTCGTTTATCTAATGGTATAAATAAAGAAGATAAATTGCAACTCGAAATTGTTTCTGACCAAAAAGGTCAAACTGGAGATGTTAGAGATGTATTAGCAATTAGATCTTTACAAAAATGGGAGATAGGAATTTCCGCAAAAAATAATCATAGAGCGGTTAAGCATTCTAGATTATCAAACGATATTAATTTTGGCGAAAAGTGGCTTGGTTACAGTTGTTCGGATAAATATTTTAATGAAATTAAACCAATATTTGATGAACTTGGAGCAATTAGAAAGAAAAGCAAAGCAACACATAAGTGGGAAGCGTTAGGCGATTATCATACTGCTGTTTACGTTCCTGTTTTAAATGCGTTCAAAAAGGAATTAATAAGATTAGATAAAGAAAACCCAGGCGTTGTAGCTCAGAGATTAGTCGAGTATTTGATAGGTAATCAAGATTTTTATAAAGTCATAAAAGGCGATAAAAAAGTTGAGATACAGGCTTATAATTTACACGGCAGTTTAAATTTACCATTTGAAAATATTAAACCAAAAGCGAAAGTTCCAAAACTAAAATTACCAAATCGGTTAATTGAAGTTGTTTATCAAGATAATTCTAAAACAACTTTATTAGTTTCACTAAGTGAAGGATGGCAAATTTCTTTTAGAATTCATAATGCCAGTTCAAGAGTCGAACCATCGTTAAAGTTCGATATTAATCTTGTTAGCGCACCACACTCACTTTTTGCAAATCATTTATTATTAAACAAATAACCATACGCCTGTGGCGCGCTTTTTGGCACTTCAAGTGCACGCGCAAAAAAAACTGCGAAGCAGACCTATTATGTGTGAAGGGAATTTAGCTTATTTGGTTTTTGCCTTTCTTTTTCAAAAATCAAATGTGCTAAATTAGGATAGCCAAAACGGGTTTGTCAAACACGAAAAGAGGGGGAGGAGAAAAAAAACTATAAACAGTTTTCGAGGTCAAAAGTCCAAGTGATTGTCCGATGTCAGCCAAAAATTTTGTCGACCGAGATGCCACAAGTTTTAGAAATAAAAAGTTTGTCGTCTACCGTAAAATTGTCTTAGAATTGTCAATGGGCAAATTACGTATAACGGTTTCAGGGCTGGCGCAGTGCTTTGAAAAATTCCTTGTCCAACCCTGCATTAACCTTAATGTAAAGATACAAATGTTTCTGTAACCTTGTCCGCTTGCATTGCGCTATGACCTGTGTTATAAGTTGTGCGCCCCACACAGATGATCACCACCTGTCTAAGTAGAATAAGCTAACCAAATCAACGCACCATTTGTCCAAACACCTTGTCACACCACAAATTTTGATGAACCTTTTAAGTAGTATGATCTTGTGAAACTAAATTTTAAGTTTTTTTCCGTGCTGAGCGAATTGAAACCAGATAGATTTTATATAGTACGGATTAACACCCACAGGTGGGCAGGAGATTTTGCAAACTGTTTTAGCACCAACATAAAATCTTAGCCTTAATCTAAAAGTGCTAAAAGGGTTTGCAAAATGTGCGTCGGTACGTCTAGGTCGATACGTTGTGGTGAGCGGCGGGAATTGTCCGCTTACAAGAAACTGTCAACTGAAAACGCCGGATGAACAAGGAAGCACCAACATATTGCCAATTTAAACTAATTGGCGATGTGAGAAGTACAAAGCGCCCTCAAAGGCGCACACGGATGTCTTTCCCCTGTTATAATTGTGCGTTGGCAAATCAGTTATTTCATTTACACAGTTGTCTAGACACTCTTAAAAATGTTAAATCACTAAAGGGCTTTACTTGATAACTACGGCAGTATGCTACTGAACATTGTTAAAACACTACTGAACATTGTTAAAACTCTACTGCACATCGCAACTTTCTTACTGAACATTGTTAAAACACTACCGCACATTGTTAAAACTCTACTACACATCGCAACTTTCTTACTGCACATTGTTAAAACACTACTGCACATTGTTAAAACTCTACTACACATCGCAACTTTCCTACTACACTATGCTAAAACACTACTCAACTATCGATCTTTTACTTTTAAGGTGCTTAATATTAAACTATCTAAACGAAGTTTTATTAAACAACGATGATCTATACTGTATGCCGACCGTTAGTTTCCCTTCGACTACGCTCAGGAACCATCCATCTGAGTGGATTTAGTAAACCAGATACAAAAGAAAGAACTTGATTTAACAGATTTTAAAGATCTGAATGACACTTTCGGCAAAGGGTTTGCGTTATAAGTAATACCATTCCGCATTAAACTGGAGGTATAAGATGAAACCACAACACTAATAAATAGTACTTATTAAAGCAAGGCAAAGCCTTTCGCTTTTACTGGGGTCTCTCTTTTCCGTTTCTCTACCTCATGCAAATTTCCGCCCTTCGACAAGCTCAGGACGGAAACAGAATCGGGCAAAATTAAAAATCAAAATTAAAAAACCATTTATTATGTATAGTATATCACAAGTAAGCAACGACCAAAACATAGCTAATTATGAAGATCTGATTAGCCGTTGCGTGGGATTCGGACCCACTTATAACCCGAGTTTAGCCGCTATAAAAGTAGCGAACATGAACACGCAAAAAGCAAGCTGTGCAACTGCACAGGCAAACACAAGTACAATGATCAACTTACTGAAAAGCGCAACCAACAGCAGGGAAATTATTTTTTTACCATTAAAAAAGTTAGGTACAAGAATAGTTGCAGCGGTAAAAGCATGCGGTGCGCCTATACAAACAGTTAAAGACGTGATCACCTACAATAACAAGATACAAGGTAAACGTGCAAAGCCCATAAAGAAAGTTGCATCAGAAGAAACAAGAACAGTTGATCCATTGCCGGACCCCATTGACGTTATTGTGCATATTTCGGTATCGCAACAAGGGTACGACAGCAAAGTAGAATACCTTGGTAAAATGATTGACTTATTGGGAACCATTTCTGCTTACGCGCCCAACGAGGCTGATTTAAAGATCGTATCATTAAACGGTTTACTTGCAGCTATGAAAACATCAAACACTGCTGTAATTACTGCGACTACCAATTTTAAGAACGCCGCTATTTTAAGAAACGGTTTACTTTACAAAGATGTTACAGGATTGTGCGATGTAGCACAGGAAGTAAAGGACTATGTAAAATCTGTTTATGGGGCAACAAGCGGACAATACAAAACAGTAAGGGCAATTAAGTTCTTTAAACGTAAAGGATTGCCGATGTAAAATTAAAGGAAGGCCGTAACCTTCCTTTTTTAATT
>JAYTSW010000364.1:0-4468 GCA_043745425.1 Sphingobacteriaceae bacterium
CCTATCGTTTATATTTTCCATACACTCGAATGATGGAAGTAAAAATTTACTATATTTTAATAAAGTATCCGCATTCTTCGAGCAAAGAACAGCAAACTCATCTGATACCGGAATTAAAACTACATTTCCTCCTTTTTTTATTAACCAATCAATTAAAAAATGTAGCCATTCATTTTCGTTTTCTTTTGGATCACAACACTTAAAACTGATTATTGAAGAAGAGGAAAAACCTAAATGATTGGTTTGGTAATCCGTACCATAAACTACAATTCCTGTTTTCTTAAAGCAACGGGCTGTTGCTATCGCTGTATCAAATAGTCCTAATAATAATACTGGAGGGCTTTTACTCATGACAAGTCCCTTAAATAATAATCAACTTTTTTTGCCAGAAAATTTCTTCTACCGAATCTGTAAAATAAACAATACTCTTTGATAACGTGATTAATGTTTAATTTATCATGCACTTTCACAGATTCCAGATTATGTTTCATTAACCAAAGCCAAAATAAAACATAACCTTCCTTTTCCATTAAATTACAGACAGCTAAAAGTAATTTTTTATAATAGTGTTTACCTCTGTATTCCTTAAATGTATAAACATCATAAATGGCGAAACACTTGTCTTCTATTTTTTCAGTATGATCAACCTGAGAAAGGTCTGCTTCATTCAATGAAATAAAAACATAGGAAACAATTATTTTATCCGTGATTAAAGCGTATACAAAATCTCCCTTTCTAATTCTGTAATTAACCAACTCTCGATATTCCGAAACTTGGTCATCTTCCAGCATTCTAAGGTCAGCGATAGACTGTAGCTCCACCACGTCATTAATTTTTTTTATTGTGTAATCAAAATTACGTTCTTCAAGATCTACATTAATATCCTTTAAAAAAGTTTCAGTTAAAAAAATCTCTTGAACAGGTGAATTCCATCTTTTCAGCAGATAAATTACTGGCAGTGCAGGCAAGAATAAAATTAAATACGGTTTTGAAAGAAAAACAAAAGGTTGTCTTTTGAAGGTCTTATATTTTGCTTCAAAAAAAGAATTAATCTTTTGCATTAGCATTTAACCAATTGACGTACTTCGAATGTGTAGTTACTTCTAATTTCTCTGTATTTGCATTAATAAAATCAAATACATGAGGTAATATCTCATTTATAACAATTGGATCAAAAGACGGATGAAACCAAAAAACACAAACAGAATTTGAAGCGATAGCTCTTTCGATTATTTTAATATATCTCTTGATATGATATTCAATACTCCACTCTTTTCTCAAATCAAATTGCGCGGTTTGTTCTAATTCCCATAATCCGTTATCGTGTTTTTTTGGATAGCCTAAAACATTTCTATAGTCTGTTCTGAAATTTGTAAATTTTTCTTCTGCTAAAACATCCAGATTACCTATGGTATGTCCTGGATGAACAAAAGATCTGAGTTCAATTCCAAACTTTGCCGCCGCGATCTTGGACGCCTTTAGTTCTGCTTTTAATAGTTCGGGTGGACAAATACCGTCCCTACAATCGATATGCGAAAACGTATGATTGCCAATTTCATGTTCTACCTTAGAATCTAAGATCAATTTAATCAGGTCCGGGCAATACCATAAGGGGTTTTTTTGAAAATCAGTACAAGGGTCATGTTCAAACCAATCCTTTGAATTAAAATTCCAAAATGAACCCTCGTAAGGTTTTACTTTCGGTATTTCATCGTGCGCTACTCCATTTTTTCTTTCGCATTTTTCTAAAAACAAATGCCCTACCGTTGCCCAAGTAATTGGGATATTATATTGTTCACATACTTTTACTATCAGTGGGATGTTGTTTCTTTCCAAGGTTGCTTTCTCTTTCGCTAATTTTAAAGGATCGATAACCGACTTATCATATCTTGGCGCCCATGCTAATTCGAAATCAGCCGAAATTAAAATAACAGCCTTTTTATTTTGCGGTATATAAAAATCTTTATTAGCAGTTTTCTCAATCTTAGGATTTCCCCCCAGAAAAAAATGTAATTTACTTAATTTCGCCTTTATATATTTGTTCATTATGATCCGTAAATCAAATTCAATTTTTCTACATAATTTGCTATACCAAATTTGGCGCCTACATAATTTGAGGCCGCTTCAAGCTTCTCATTCGGTGTAGGCTCAGTTAATTCTTTATCTATTGCTTCCGCGAGATCATTTTCATTTCCTGTTTTAAACAATTTATAATAAGTGCCATTTTCTGAGAGCTCTCTCATGACATTAATATCGGAAGCTATCACTGGTATCTTTTTACTTACAGCTTCAAGAGCAGCGATTCCAAAAGTTTCATTAAAACTGGAAAAAATAAATACTCTCCAAAAGGGTAAAAAAATATGTGCATTTTTTATCTGCCCCGTAAAAAATATTTTTGAATTAATAATTTTTGCTGGAATTAATAATTTAATTTTATCTGAAAAGACATTAAGTTCACCGATTAAAACTAATTTTAATGTAGGGATTTTTTTATAAAGAAGGAGAAAAGCTTTCACCAAAGTAGTTTGATCTTTCTCTTCCCTAAAATTTCCAATCATTCCAATTACAATATCTCCCTCTGTATAACTAATCATTTTATTAAATTCTCTTTTGCTCTCTAAATTTCTTTTTGAATCCACTATGTGTATTGGATTTAGCAGAACCGTTAAATTTTCGGGGCTATACCCCTTTTTTACTAAACTATGCGATAAACTATTACTTACTGAAATAACTTTTCCAACAAAATATTTACATATGAATTTCTCAAGATAAAATGTCCAGTCTTTTTTATTAGTGAACAGATGTATATGATGAAACAACTTTACCTGAGGTCTTCTTACTTTGATCAAGACGGCATAAACTAATTCAATTAATTGATGTGTGTGAATAATTTCTACTTCTCTTTTTTTAACAATTTCTAGAATATTTCGAAGAACTTTTAGATCGATTTTTTTCTCTCTTTTCAGAACAGTTACTGAATTTTGAGGATTACTTAAGTCTGAAGCTAATGATCCACCTTTTAATAAAACAAGATGCATCGAAAAATACGGGTTCAAAAAATTAAATAAATTTAATATGAGGTTCTCAGTTCCACCCGCATCAAATACCGTTCTTAAATGCATTACCTGTTTCATTTATTCCAAATACTCTAATAACCTTTGGCTATTTTTTTCAGCGCTGTATTCGTTTTTTATAAATTTTGCTAATGCAGATGTTAGCTCCATTCTTTCGTTTTCATTTTTAAGAAAATAATTCGCCAGATCACCTGCCATGTTATAATCGGTTATCAAAGGGAATTGTAAGCCGCTTCCTTTAAGTAATTCTTCTTTTACATCTCTTCTGAATTCAACCAATGGTAATGCTCCAGCTCCAAGCGATTCCATTAACCGAATATGAAATCCATTAAGTATACCTGGATTACCATCAACAGGAACCATTTTTGTTTTATTATAAAAAGCATTCAATTTTTTTGTGGCAACAAAATTACTTAAAGAAAAATGTTTTTCCAGTTCAGGAAAATCCTCAAACCATTTTATCCAATGCTTATTGCCTTGAAACGAAAAATTAAAATTAACAAACTTGTTCATTAACATTGCCTTTTTATAGCCCCATGAATCTGTATAACATACACCATTATAAAAAATGTCATTTGACTGAATATCATTAAATTTTTTTAATTCTGCTTCCGTCATTTTAAAATAATTTGTATTGTCTATACCAGGGACAAAAAAATGACAGTTCTTATACCCGATTGTTCTCATTTGCTGCAACCAAAAAGTATCTGGCGCTAAAATCAAATCTCCATGTCCAATTACCGCAAGGAAATAATCATTCATAGGCGTAAAAAATGGGCTATCTCCCAGGAAAAAAACCAATTTCGACTTTCTCTTAATGTATAAACAAGTTTCAGGCAATAAATATTCAGTGTTGTAAACAAATACTAAGTCAGGTTTTAATAAATCATAGTTTTCAATTATTATTTTATTGATTTTTTTTAAATAAATACTGTCGTATGAGTTCCTAATCTTGTATGGAAAACGAAATGTTTGGGCTTTAATTTTTTTAGCTAAAGTCGAAATTCTTTCACTAACGTCGATCAGTTCAACTTTATTCGAAACCTGTTCTAAAGTATCCCTAAAAATTGAGGCTAATGAATAGCGTTTCGGACAAAACAGTAAAGATTTGTTATACTTCATAAGAAGGCTGTTGAATTTTAATTAGATTGAATAGCACAGAAGACATTCCCAAAAGAATAGCCTGCGGAAAGATATGATCGGGCAGCCCGCCGTATGCGAATTGTTGTCCTGAAGAGCTATGTAAAAAAAAGTATCCTAAACAAAATATAACAAATGTTAATGATGTATTTTTATAAATATTCTGCGAATTTAATTTTTTATTGACGGTGAACATTTTTCCAATAAAAAAGATAAAGAACAACAGTATTAATGAAAGTCCGACCACCCCCGAA
>JAYTSW010000365.1:0-16903 GCA_043745425.1 Sphingobacteriaceae bacterium
GTAAGAACAAGCAACTATGCAAAGTTTGCCCAACAATTAACACCAAGTGGTTATGGTTCTATTATTGGTATTGCAACTGCCTACTCAAGCACTAATCAATTAGCTATTCGTACACCAAACGAATTAAGTATGAATGGAACGGGATTTGGCGCATCATATATCAATAAAGATTTTAATGACAATTCTTTAACAAGTGGTGGTTGGACACAACAATCCGTAGGAACTGATCCTACAGTTTTATGGTCTGTTGGAACTTATAGCGGTGCAATTTATGGGAAAATATCAGGGTTTTATGCCTCAACAAACCATGATGTTGTAAATTGGCTAATATCTCCTCCTGTAAATCTGAGTTCTTCATCTAATCCGATTTTAACTTTTAAAACTGCAGCTAAATTTGCAGGTAATTTGCTTGAAGTATGGGTATCCACAAATTATACCTCTGGTAATCCATCAACTGCAATTTGGACTCAATTAAACGGGTTTTACCTTTCTCCAAATAATCCTGGTAGTTATGCATGGACATCTTCATGCACTCTTCCTCTTAGCGCATTTAAAAACTCTAATACACGGGTGGCTTTTAAATACATAAGTTCATTAAGTACTGGTGCCACTACGTATGAAGTGGATGATATAAAAATACGTGAAAACTAGAAAAAGAAATTTAGAATTATGAAAGCAAAATCGATAGTATCATTAGCCTTATTAGTGGGATTTCTTTTTTTAATTTCCTGTAAAAAGAAATTTGATTTGCCTGCTAAAACTGATATCCCTGTTAGTGGGTATATCACCATTGATTCAATTTACAAAAAGTATGTAGATTATTATCAGATAATGATGCCAAAGCCAACAACACTTTTTAAATTTTCTACAGATATAAATTTAGAATGTACCGTAACCGCAGATGAATACAGCGGAAATATTTATAAAACAGTTTATGTTGAGGATGCTGCGGGAAATGCATTGCAGGTTAAATTAATTGCAACAGGTGGTTTGCGTGTAGGTGATAAAATTAGAATCAACCTGAACAATGTTGTGTTAGATGATTACGGTAAAATGGTGCAGTTGGATTCAATTGATATCACCAAGCATGTTGTAAAAATAAGTTCAGGGAATAGTGTGACACCAACAAAGTTGACAATGAATCAAGCTCAAGCTATTGGTATTGGCGGATTAAAAAAATATCAAGGTCGTTTAATCACTTTGGATACTTTGGAGTTTTCTGACGTAGATAAAAACCAAATGTATGCAGATCCTATTGGTAAATATAGTATTGATAGAGCATTGAATAGCGTTAGCAGCGGAAGTATTGATTTAAGAACTTCAGGTTATGCAAAGTTTGCAGGATACATTACACCTTGTGGAAAGGGAGCTATAACTGCAATTTTAACTGAATACAATGGCTCTGCTCAACTAACCATTCGCGATTTCAACGAAGTGAAAATTAATAATGGAGGTTGCCCAATTGTAATGAAATCATTTTCTGATGGGAGTATTAATGGCGGCGGCTGGTCGACTTATAATGTAATCGGAAGTATTAATTGGACAATTGGAACTTATGGTGGACAACCATACGGAAACATTACAAATTTTGTATCAGGTAATCAACTTTGCGAAACATGGCTAATTTCTCCGTCACTAAATTTAGTAGGCGCTACAAATCCCCGCTTTTCCTTTCAATCAGCTTATAAATATACTGGTCCGGCTTTAGAAGTTTGGGTGTCTACAAATTATAACTCAGGATCACCGAGCACAGCAACCTGGACTCAATTAACCGGCTTTACATTATCTTCAGGTAATTTTGCTTGGGCAAATAGTGGTAGTATTTCTTTAAGTGCATATATGACAGCTAATACCCATTTTGCATTTAAATATAGTGGAACAGCAACAAGCGGTTCAACTTGGGAAGTTGATAATATTGCAGTTTACGCTGATTAACTCTCTAAAAGCTTATTAATCAAGGCTTATATGTAAATGCAAAAAAATCTTAAAATCCTGCTTTAGCAGGATTTTTTATTTCATAAAGGGGGGTTACCTAAGGTTATGCTTTGGTATTAATAGATACATTTACAAACATATCCCGAAGGGAAACCTTTGGCTAAACCAAAATAAAATCAATATGAAAAATTTAAAATTCTTAGTAGTAGCATTATTTTTAAGTCTTGCTGCAGTAAACATTACCTCTTGCGGTTCAGGCGAAAAAGAACCAAATCCATTAGCAGACAGCTTAAGTAACGTTAATAACGGATTAAATGGTCAGCTAACCGAAAAAGAACAGGCTATTCAGGAGTTCGTTACAACATTTAACGAAATTCAAAGCAACTTAAATGAAATTAAAGCAAAAGAAAAAATTGTTACTGCATCATCAAAAGGTGGAGATGTAAAAAGCAAGGAAGATCAGATAAAGGAAGATATACAAGCTATTTATGACTTAATGGGGAAAAATAAAAACCGCATTAATTCATTAACAAAAAAATTAAAAGCAAGTAAATCTCAAATTAAAGGTTTAGAAGAAATGATAGCTTCTTTACAAGCACAATTAGAAGCGAAAGATGGTGAGATTACTGAATTAAAAGGTGTGATTGAAGCCTTAAACATTGAGTTAAGCAACATCAATACTAATTACGAAGAAGTAGAGCAGGAAGTACAAGTAAAAACAGAAAAATTAAATTCTGCTTTTTACGCAATAGGTACTGCTAAAGAATTAAAAGAAAAAGGTGTTACAACTAAAGAAGGTGGTTTCATCGGTTTAGGTAAATCAACTAAAGTAAAAGACGATTTTAATAAAGAATATTTTACAAAAATAGATGTTACTCAGGTAACAAGCATTACTATTGGCGCTAAAAAAGCAAAAATATTAAGCTCACATCCATCAAGCTCTTATAAATTAGTAGGCGAAAAAACAGTTGAGAAACTAGAGATTTTGAATGCTGACGAATTTTGGGGAGCTTCTAAATATTTGGTTATCGTTATCGACTAAACATTAAGGATTAAGATTTTTTAACGCCCCGCGGTTAATACTACGGGGCGTTTTTGATTTATATCAAAAGGTGTATATCAAAAATTATACTACTTTTAGTTCAGGTAATATTTAAACCCTTAGTATGACCAACGACGAAAAGATTAACCTTATCGGACAAAAAATTGTTCTCTTATCAAATAATCTCGATAAATACAAAACTGAACTCGAGCAATTACAAGCTCAGTTAAACGCTTTAAAAGCCGGAAAAGCTGAAGAAGTAAAAGTGGTTCCTGTTCAGGAAGTAAAAAAACCGGAACCTGTAAAACCAATTGTTGAAGAGATAAAAAAAGAAACAATTGCAGAGCATGTAGTTCAACAACCAATTCAAACGCCACCAAAACCGAAAAAGGCAGCTTTAGGTTTCGAAGAAACTATTGGGGCGCGCTGGTTCAGTATTATTGGAATTGTTGTTTTAGTATTAGGTATAGCTATTGGCGTAAAATACGCCATCGATCAAAACTTGATAAACGAAACCACACGTTTAGTATTAGGTTATTTAGCAGGCGGAATTATTTTATCGCTGGCTTTACTTTATAAAAAGAAATACGATGTGTTTAGCGCTATATTATTAAGTGGTGCTATGTCGGTCATGTATTTTACAACGTACGTCGGCTATTCGCATTATCATTTTTATTCTGCACCTATTGCGTTTTTCATAATGGCGATTTTCACAGGCTTCACTGTTTTTGCAGCACATATTTATAATTATGAAGTTATTGCTATCATTGGTTTAGTTGGAGGCTACGCGCTTCCTCCTCTTTTAAGTACGGGAAGTGGTGAGATTCAATATATGTTTGGCTTTATGTTGATTTTAAATTTAGGCGTACTTGCTCTTTCGTTTAAAAAGTATTGGAAGTTTGTAAATCATATTGCTTATGCTTTAACGTGGTTAATTTTTGCAGTATGGATGGCGTCTTCTTACAAACCTGAAGTTTATTTTGGAAGAACCCTCTTCTTCGCCACTGCATTTTATTTAATTTTTTATATGTCATTTATAGCATATAAAATATTCCGCAATAAACCATTCAGTGCCTGGGATATTATTTTAGTGTTGAGCAACAGTTTAATTTATTTTGGTATTGGGTATAATGCCATGAATAATGAGCATTACGAATTTTATCAAGGATTGTTTTGTGTTTTGAATGCTGTGTTCCATTTGGGATTTGCGGTGTTGTGTAAGAAAAAAGAACTCGTTGATAAAACCATTTTCTATTTTATTATTGCGATGGTAATCAGTTTTATCACAATGGCAATTCCAGTTCAGCTCGATGGAAATTATGTAACACTAATTTGGTTGTGCGAAATGGTGGTGTTAACATGGATGACAAAGAAAACAAACATCAACACCTATAAATATTTAGCTTACGGCTTATCATTATTAGCATTTGGAAGTTTGTGGCATGATTGGAGTAATTATTCTTACTTCAGCAACAACACCGATACAACACTTGCATTTAAACCATTATTTAATCGCTATTTCTTAACCAGTATTATTGGTACCGGTGTTTTTGGTTTTGTGTGGTTTTTGAATAAACAAATGCTAATCACCAAGCTTAGTAAAATTGCCAATGTGTGTTTAATTGTATTTGGCTTAATAGTTTGTTATATGACCTTTGCCAATGAAATTATGCAGTATTTTAATATTCAATATAGATTATCAGAAACAAAACACTACGGAGATTATGGTTATGATTGGATGGATTACGACAGCGCCTGGAATTCATATTCCGGTTTATGGATGATAATTTATAGCATTGTATTTTTCTCAGCATTAAGTTGGATGAGTATAAAGAAATTCACGAATGCTATTTTTGCGTATATCTGTTGGGGGATGAGTTTTTTAATGTTAGTTATAGGCGTAACAGCTGGATTTGCGATCATAAGCGATTTAAAAATGGAAGCCATAAACAATTATTCTTATTCTGTAATTACTACTTGGAATTATAACAGTCGTTATTTATTTCTGCCATTTGTCGCTATAATGATTTTTATGATTTATCAATTCAGAAATGCAGAGATATTAAAAAAAATCAGACCGGTAAATTTCTGGTTATTTCATATGACGATACTCGCTGTGTTGAGTAATGAATTATCGCATTTAATGACAATCACGCATTTGGAGGATTACGATCATTACAGTAAAGTTGCTTACCGAATGGGGTATACTGTGTTGTGGGGTGTTTATTCAATGGCATTAATAACTTATGGAATTTTACGAGAGAGAAAGACCCTGCGTTTTATCGCCATCAGTTTATTTGTACTCACGCTTTTAAAATTAGCGGGAGATGCAATGAGTATGACAATGGGCTATCGCTTGATAGTATTTATTGTTATCGGTATTATTTTATTAGTAGTATCGTTTATGTATCAAAAATTCAAGCCGCTTTTATTTGGTAAGGAGGAAGAGAAAGCAATAGAACCTAATACAACAAACAATGAAACAAATTAAAATAGTTTTTGCCTTATTAATATTAAGTAGCGGGATGAATGCCCAGTTAAACACTTTCGATTATTTTCGTGAATTAAAACCTGTTCAAGAAAACGGGTATTACCAAATAAAAATCGGTTCTAATATTTTGGATAGGGAAGGGTATTATCGTGTTTACGAGATAAGCTCAAAGGATACTCTCGAGGTTCCGCATGTAACGGGCTCTAATAATTGGGATATTTATGATAGAAAATATTTTAAAGATTTAAAAATTATAGATAAAAGTTACGAAGCCAATAAATATTCTTACGCAACTTTGGTGTTGGATACTAATTTAATTTACACTTCGGTTTATTTAAATTTCAATTCTGCCGATTTTTTTAAAGATGTAACACTTGAAGGTAGCAATGATAACAAAAGCTGGAAAACGATTATTGAAAACGAAAAACTATTTCATTATTACCGTGACACATACGATAATTATTTTCGCAATAAAATTGTTTTCGAACCGGTTTCATTTAAATATTTAAGAGTGAAAGCTGACGACTCTAATTCTCAAAAGCTTGATCTATTTTCAGCTTCAATCCCATTGGTAAAAGAAGAAATTGTTGAGGAAGGCGAATGGATAAAATCAGAACAAACTCGATCGGAAGACAAACAAAAAAAGCAAACTATAATTGAATGTGTTTTTCCTCGTAGTTATTTTGTTACGGGCTTTCAAGTTAATGTTGAGAATGAAGAAAGATATCGTCGCGATGTACAAATTGAATTTTTTAACCCAGTAAATGGAAAAGAGAACTGGGTTTCATTTGGAAGCGGAGTTGTTTCTTCCGGCTCTTCCAATAAAATTGATTTAGTGCATTACAATTCAGGGGCAGATTTTGAATTTCGTTCAGCTAAAATGAGAATTAAAATCATTAATTTAGACAATCAGCCTCTTGGAGAAATAATAATTAAATCATTTACGCATAACGAAAGTATAAAGCTCAAACTTCAAAAAGATAAAAAATATGTTTTAGCTTATGGTAAAGCAAACGATGCGCAACCACAATACGATTTGGAACATTTTAAATACGCCATCCCTTTAAATTTAAGTTCTGTTGATTTAGGTAATGAAGTAAAAATCCCTCACGAAATAAAACCTGTTCAACAACCTCTCATCAATAATAAAATGTGGATTTGGGTATCACTGATTGCTTGTGTCTCAATAATCGGTTTATTTGTTTTTAAACTAATGAAGCCCGAGGGAAAAAATTAACGTTTCTTTTTTGTTGGGTGTAATTTTCCGTGAAACAATTGAAAGAAAATAATTTTGTCTTTATATATTTTGTACCTTAAAATATACTTAAAGGGTTTAATTCTAACCTGCCTTATGTTTTTATAATCTTCTTTAAAAAGAAATGGATTTGATTCTACAAATGAGATATAGACTTCAATTCTCTTTAATAAATTATTTCCAAGTTCTTGTTGTTCGGATTCAAGGTAATCGTATGCTTTTTGAATATCAACTAAAGCAGAATCGCTAATTAGAAGTGGAATCACAAACTATTTTTTAAGCTTTTTACCGAATGTTTTTTTAACTTCTTCCCAAGAATATAATTGAGCTTTACCACTTTCGATTTTTTGAAGTCGGCGATCAATCTCTTTTTTTTGAGCATCGTTTAATTCAAATTTCTCATCTTCTTGCGTAAAAAGCATATCAATTGCTCTTAAAAGATTTTTGTCATGTGTGGCCAATAATCTCTGCGCTAATTCTAATTTATGAGACGCTAAATTCATTACATTAAAATTACTAAATTTATTTTAACTAGAAAAGAAAAGCCCCTCAACAATTCTGTTAGGGGCTCTAAGTATTTTTTATTGAATGGTAGCTGAGCTTGTCGAAGCTAAAATTCATCCTCATTAAAGAAGAAATCATCTTTTGTTGGGTAATCTGGCCAAATCTCCTCTATTGTTTCATAAGATTCACCTTCGTCTTCCATTTCCTGCAAGTTCTCAATTACTTCCATTGGCGCACCTGAGCGCATCGCAAAATCAATTAATTCATCCTTAGTTGCAGGCCAAGGTGCATCTTCTAAGTACGATGCTAATTCTAAAGTCCAATACATTTTTTGTTGTCTAATTTTGTGCAAAAGAAAACAAAAAATTCTAATCCACAACTATAAAATACCCCAAAACTCAAAAACCTTCAAAAAAGACTATAAATACTTGATAAAGAGCTGTTTAAATTATTTTAAATTTCAAACTCTTTATTGATAAACTGAGTGTTTTCCGCAGCTAAAACAATTTTGTATTTACCCTTTTGTAAACCCCTCACATTAACATTCACTGGATAGTCATGATTTCCGGGATGCAACCACTGTCCCGTTATGGTTGCCACCTTATTTCCTAACGAATCGATAACATAAAAATAAGCGTAAATCGTTTTATCTACATTATAATTTACATAGGCCTTCAATTGAAGAGGATGTTCATTTATATCGCCGTACGAATTTATTCTCACTCGTTTCTGTAAAGTATACCAAGGAATCGGTTCACCTTTTACATTTGCCACAAAATGTCTCAACTCTTGCGTTAACGAATCATTACTTCCTACAATATTCGCAGTGGGTTTATTATTACTCACCGCCCACACAGAATACTGCTGCGTATTTTCATCAAATTTGGTAGCGTTAAGATAAGTAGCTACTAATACCAAATTAGGTTCTGCTAATTTTCCTTGCTCGTATTTTAAGCCTTGACTTGGCCCTGCATGATCAGCTTCACAACAATATCCTTTAATCACAAAGGTTTTTTGTTCGTGCTTTCCCATTGCCAAAATTTGTTCCTGCGTTACCAAAATATCCTGGTATTCTTCTTTAACAGAATTCATTCTCCAACCTGCAGGCACAATTATTTTTAAGGAGTCGTTGGTTTGATTTTTGATTTTGTAATCTACAACCAAACCACCTTTACAAACTACATCGGTTTTAATTAATTTTTTTTCAATGGCTTTGTCAATCGTAATCGTGTTTGCATGAATCACAGCGCAGCAAAGCAGAGTTGCTGTTGTGAAATTTAAATGGGATGACATTTTTCCTCCTTTTTTCACTTATAATGAACAAATGATATAAATAGTTACAAAGTTTTTTTCATCCCGATAGTTTTCGCGAGAACTTATTTGGTAAATTGCCTTGTTAAATTTTTACAAAATGGATAGGCTCACCGGACTGATTGGTATAGTTGTAATTCTAGGAATCGCATTTTTATTATCTAACAATAAAAAAGCAATTAACTACCGCTTAGTAATTAGCGGTATGGGTTTGCAGTTAGCAATTGCATTATTGGTTTTAAAAGTCCCCTTCATTACTTCTTTTTTTGCATGGCTGGGAAGAGGTATGGGTAAGATTGAACAATTCGCCACACAAGGCGCTGCTTTTGCTTACGGCGGAATAATGGTAGATAAACACGACGGAACATCTGCAGGATTTGGCGCTCAACATACTTTTGTATTTGCATTCAGTGTAACGGCAACAATAATTTTCGTTTGTGTAATTGTTGCTATTTTATATCACATCGGTTTCATGCAAAAAGTAATTTCCTTAATAGCACGCGCTATGAATTTTATTATGCGTGTAAGTGGTGCCGAAGCATTAAGCAATATTGCAAGCGCATTTGTTGGACAAGTCGAAGCACAGGTAATGATTCGTCCGTATTTACCAACGATGACCAAAAGTGAATTAATGGCATCGATGGCCGGCAGCATGGCTTGTATAGCTGGAGGAATTTTAATTGTTTACGTAAACATGGGCGCGCGTGCAGAATATTTATTAACCGCAAGTTTAATGGCGGCACCAGCTGCATTAGTTATTTCAAAAATAATTTATCCTGAAACGGAGGAATCACAAACCAAAGGAAAAGTTACACTCGAAGTAAAAAGTCCTTACACAAATATTATTGATGCGGTTTCTCACGGTGCTGCTGATGGAATGAAAATTGCGATTAATGTCATTGCAATGTTGATTGGTTTTATTGCACTCATCGCTTTAATAAATTATGGATTAGGAAAAATATGGGGACCACTTTCATTAGATTATATTTTCGGAAAACTATTTTATCCTCTTGCTTGGTGTATGGGCGTGCCTGACGCGGATGTGCAACAAGTAGCAACTATTATGGGGCAAAAGTTAACCATAAATGAATTTGTTGCTTTCGATACATTAACGCATCATTTAGCAAAACCATTAAGCGATAAAGGATTGCTTATAGTAAGTTTCGCTATTTGTGGTTTTGCTAATTTCTCTTCGGTAGGCATGCAAATTGGCGGTATTGGCGCCTTAGCTCCTGAACGCCGTGCTGATTTAGCTAAATTAGGAATGCGAGCTCTTGTCGCAGGCACTTTAGCCTCTTATCTTTCGGCAACTATAGCGGGAATGCTGATTTAATTTGACAATTTGATAATTCGACAATTCGTCAATGATTTCCCAATTTATTTACGTTTAACCTTTTTTGCCTCTAAATTGTCACATTGTCTAATCGTCACATTGTCAAATTTTCCCTATCTTTGCAGACTTATTTAAAAACGCAATGATCTCGGTTAATTCAGTTACAGTAGCTTTTGGTGGAACGCCTTTGTTCGACAATATTTCTTTTTTGATTAATCCAAAAGACAGAATTGGTTTGGCAGGAAGAAATGGTGCCGGAAAAAGTACTATGCTAAAATTATTAGCAGGCGAACAAAACCCAACTAAAGGTGAAGTGGCAATACCTAAAGATTGTACTATTGGTTATTTACCACAGGATATGATTCATCAACACGGCAAAAGTGTTTATGAAGAAACTGAATCTGCTTTTCTCGAAGTAAAAAAATTACAAAAGCGTTTAGATGACATCAACAATCAATTACAAACCCGTACCGATTACGAAAGTGATGAGTATATGAAATTGATTGAAGAGTTGACAGATATTAATCATCGTTTAGATATTATTGGTGTTGATAATATGGAAGCCGAAGTTGAAAAAATATTAAAAGGCTTAGGTTTCGACAGAAGAGAATTTTCACGTCAAACATCAGAGTTAAGTGGTGGTTGGAGAATGCGCATTGAGCTGGCTAAATTATTATTACAAAAACCAGATGTATTATTATTAGATGAGCCAACAAATCACTTAGATATTGAAGCTATTCAATGGCTTGAAGAATTTATGGAAAGCTTTTCCGGTGCGGTTGTGTTGATCAGTCACGATAAAGCATTTTTAGATACTATAACTAAACGTACCATTGAAATCGTAAATCAAAAAGTTTACGATTACAAAACAAACTATTCACATTATTTGGTGTTGCGTGCCGAGCGTAAAGAGCAACAAGAGAATGCGCAAAAGAATCAGCAAAAAATTATTGACCAAACAGAAGTGTTAATTGACAAGTATCGTGCTAAAGCAAGTAAAGCAGCATTTGCGCAATCGTTAATTAAAAAACTCGACCGGATGGAACGAGTGGAAGTTGATGAAGATAATAATGCAGCCATGTATTTTCGTTTTCCGCCTCCTGCACATAGCGGTAAAATTATTGTGACAGCTGAGGGTGCAGGAAAAGAATACGGACCAAAACGAATTTTTTCAGATGCTAATTTTATAATAGCAAGAGGTGAGAAAATTGGATTTGTTGGTCGTAACGGTGAAGGTAAATCCACCATGATGAAAATGATCGCCAGCAAAATTCAATTTGAAGGTGAAGTAAAATTAGGTCATGGTGTGTTGATGGGATATTTTGAACAAGATCAGGAAGAAAAATTAGAACAAGATAAAACGGTTTTCCAAACCATTGATGATTTAGCAGCGGGTGATATCAGAAAGCGCGTGAGGAATTTATTAGGAGCGTTTTTATTTAGCGGTGATGACATTGAGAAAAAAGTAAAAGTATTAAGTGGAGGAGAACGCGGACGTTTAGCATTGTGTAAATTGTTATTAGAGCCGTACAATTTATTATTATTAGATGAGCCCACGAATCACTTGGATATTCGCTCGAAAGAAATTTTGAAACAAGCGTTGTTGGATTATGAAGGAACTATTGTGATGGTTAGTCACGATAGAGATTTTATGAAGGGAATGTGTACACGTTTATTTGAATTTAGAGACGGCCATTTAAAAGAACATTTAGGTGGCATTGAAGAGTTCATGGAATTGCGTAAGGTAGAACGTTTGAATGAATTGGATCTGGATAAGTCAGGAGTAAAAAAAGTAGTTGTTGTTGAGAAAAAGAAGCCAGAAGTAAATGCAAACGAGCAAGAGCAAAAACAAATCCGCAATCAAATAAAAAAATCAGAAGCAGAGATTGAACGTCTTGAAAAAGAAATTAAAATCTGTGATGATAAATTAGCAAATCCTGAAACTCAAAATCAAGCAGTAAATGATAAAGCATTTATGTCGAATTACGGAAATTTGAAATCCCTTCTCGAAAAAGAAATGCAGAATTGGGAAGACGTTTCTTCTAAGATTTCTTAAGAACGCGGTCATGCTGAACTTGTTTCAGCATCTTAAGATTCCGAAACAAGTTCGGAATGACCGTTTCAGCGCAGTTTGTAAACCATCACAAAATCATTCATCACATAGCCATTGCCAATATCAAAATCGGCAACGCTGTCAATTTTAAAACCATTCTTAAAATAAAAATTAATCGATTTATAATTTTGTCGATTAACAGTTAATTTCATTTGAGAAGGATTCAATAGTTTTATTAATTCGTTATGTGCTTCTGTTCCGCTTCCTTTTCCGGAAAGTGTTTGGTCTAAATAAAATTTCTGAATAAAATAGCCATCATTACTATTTTCAATTTTACTAACACCGATAAAACCTATGTTGATGTTGCTTTGTTTTATAAAATAAAAGATATGCCCTTTAATAGTCATTTGTTCGTTCAGGCTTTTATAGCTGTACATTAAATCAAGCATATAATTGATTTGCTCTATGCTTATAATGCTCGGGTAGTGTTGATACCATACTATATGCGCCAATCGGGCTATCTCAGGAATATCCTCTGTTTTGGCTTTTATTAATTGCACTGTGGTTGGCATTGTATTAGTATATTTGTAACGTGGCAACTAAAATACTCAATAACGTTAACATAGAAAACCGAAGAGCCAAATTCGACTATCAATTTATTGAAAAATTGGTGGCGGGTATGGTATTACAGGGTACTGAGATTAAATCCATCCGTGAAGGAAAGGCGGGCTTGGTGGATAGTTATTGCTATTTCAGGAATGATGAGTTGTATATAAAAAATATGAATATTGCAGCTTATACTGCAGGAACACATTATAATCACGAACCGAATCGCGAACGAAAATTATTGCTGAGTAAAGCGGAGTTAAATAAATTACAAAAAAAATTGCAAGATCAAGGCTTAACGGTTATCCCGGTTCGTTTATTTATTTCCGAGAGTGGTTATGCTAAATTGGAAGATGCATTAGCAAAAGGTAAAAAAGAATTCGATAAACGTGAATCCATTAAGAAAAAAGATACTGAGCGTGAAATTGCTCGTAAAATTAAATAGTGCCGCTACGCTTTCGCAAAAACCATTCTAAAGAAAGTAATCCGAGAATTAAAAAGAAAATCCATTTCAAATCAATTAAATCATTTAATTGTTTTTGGGTGTAAGTAACAGGTTTTATTAATTCGTTAGTCATTAATTCCTTCTCTAGTTTATCTAACTCGTTTTTCGCAAATAATTTTCCGCCTGTGTTTTGTGCTAATTGAAATAATAAAGTGTGATTAGCGACTGTATTTATTTTTTCGGCAACAATTGCTTTTACTGTGATAGTTCCGCTTTGCGAAAACACTTGACTGTTAACTTTAATGGACGATTTGTATTTATATTCTCCAGCAGGAAACAAACCAGCTTCCACAAAATACGAATTTGCAGTTTTACTCATCGTGTAATTATATTGCTTATCATTTTCATCTGTTAGTATAATGCTTACATCAGGTTCTGTTATTAACTGATAACTTTGATTATAAACTTCCGCATCAAATTCAATCGGATCATTTTCTGTAATTATTTTTTTAGTGATGAGCCTGAAAAAACTTTTATCAGCTTTTACAGATAAATATTGAATCGTTTTTAAAATTAATTCATTAAACAAATTATGGTTACCGTGATCGGCGTAATCACGCAATTTCCATCTCCAAATGCCATCACCAACAACAACGCCTGATTTTAAACCGCTGTTATCATTAAATAGAATTAATGGATTTTCCGTTTCCACAAAACCAATTTTCTGATACAGTAAAGAGTTAGAGCCTGCAGATGTACTGTAATTTCCAAAATAACAATTAACCGCAGGTAAATCTTTAATGAATTTTTTTAATTCATCACTTAAATTAAACAGACTAAAATTTTTATTCAGCACAGGTTCGGTTTCATTTAATTTAGCATTGGCAATACTGATTTTTAATCCAGGTAAATTATCATTTTGTTTTGGGAGAATAATTAAAAACGGTTGATTGTTATTCGCCATTTCAGTGGCTAATCGGTTATTTGATAATTGAATATTGTGAAGAATGACAAGACTATAAGGTTTTAAAGGTTTATTGAAATCAGAATACCCAACTTCAACTTCATACGATTGTCCGGATTCAATACTTTCTTTTATGGCTGCTACATCAGGGTGAGGGGCAGCGGCAAGAATTAAAATTTTCTCACGGGTATCAATTACATCTACAATAAAATTTTGAGAGTTGTTAGTTGTGTTTGTTTCTTCATTTAAAGGAAAAATAGAAACATTATATTTTTGAACCCCGGGTTTCTCAGCTTCCAAAACAAAATTTAATGTTTGTGTAAAATTATCGCTGTTAATTTTAATACTTTGAGAAGATTTTTTAATTCCATCTTTAGAAATTGTAAGAACAGCATCTCGCCCTTTTAATTTAAGAGATTGCACCACCACCTCAACCGGAAATTTGTTTCCTAAATAAACCACCTGATTATGATTTATTTTTTGCAGAATTAAATCTTTTTTAAGTGTTGTATCACCTAACGCAACGGTGTAAACTGGAAATTTAAATTTTTCGGTTAAACCAATCGGGTTCATGCCTTTATTAATAATACCATCGCTGCAAATAACTAAGGCGCCAATGTTTTGATTAGAGTAATTATTATCAATTTCATTTAGTAATTGAGAGATGTCAGTTTCCTTATCATTAAAATCTGGTTGATTGCCTTGTGTTATTTTGTTTCCGAATAATAAAGCCTGCACATTATATTTTTCGGATAAAGAAGTATTAAGCTGATTTACTTTTTTGATAAATTCGGTTTTGATTTCTGTCGAATCTTTTCCGGCGACTATTGAAACGGAGTTATCAAATGTTAAAAGTATAAGTGGTTTTTCGGTTTGATTTAAATTTCGTTTCAATAAAAAATTCATCAATAATAAACTTATTATTAAAACAGAAAAAAACCGAAGTGTAAATAAAGAATAAAGAATTGGTTTTGAAAATGAATCCCGTTTTTTTTCTCTGTTGTATAATAAGTACGCGTATAGCGAGCTTGCTATTAAGCAAATAAAAAAGTAATACCAGGGTAATTCAGAAATCAGATTCATTGTAAAATGCCTGTTGGTTTGCAGGCATTAATTTAAATTTAATAATAGAAAACTATGTTAACATACCGCCGCATACATTAATGCATTGGCCGGTAATATATGCACTCATATCGCTTGCTAAAAACAAAGTCAGATTTGCTACATCTTCAGAAGTACCCCCGCGTTTTAAAGGAATAGCATCACGCCAAGCTTGAACCACTTTCTCATCTAATGCACCCGTCATTTCAGTTTCAATAAATCCAGGAGCGATTGCATTCGAACGAATATTGCGAGAACCTAATTCTAAAGCAACCGATTTTGTAAAACCAATAATGCCGGCTTTTGAGGCGGCGTAGTTGGATTGTCCGGGATTTCCTTTTACACCAACAACCGAACTCATATTAATAATAGAACCGCTTCTTGCTTTTAACATTGGTTTTTGTACAGCCTTGGTTAAATTAAATACTGATTTTAAATTGGCATTAATTACTTCGTCCCATTGTTGCTCGCTCATGCGCATTAATAAAGTATCGCGGGTAATGCCTGCGTTGTTTACTAACACATCTATTGTTCCGAATTCAGCAACAACGGCTGTAACTAATTCGTCGGCCGCTTTAAAATTGGCAGCATCGCTTTTATAGCCTTTAGCTTTAATACCAAAAGCGCTTAACTCTTTTTCTAAAGCGATAGCTTTTTCATCTGAGCTTAAATAAGTAAAGGCAATGTTAGCGCCTTCTTTTGCAAATTTTAAGGCAACGCCTCTTCCAATTCCACGCGTTGCGCCGGTAATAAGGGCGACTTTATTTTGAAGTAGTTTCATAGTATTTTCACGAATTGCTTCAAAGATAAAAGAATATTAGATGCTATGGCTTTGATTGAAATTGGGTAAAAGTTTGATTTTTTTTGGACAAAGCTCAAAACAAGCTAATTTTTTTGAAAATATCATTAAATAAAAAAAAGGATAAACTTCATTTAATTTATATTAAAGTATTGATTTACAATATAGTATTAAAAAAACATCTTAACATTTTAACATATTTTAGACTTTGGCACGCTTATTGTTAATAATTATAAAAATTCAAATTTTTGATTAATTTAGCAACGATTTAAAAACTAAAAAATGAAAAAAGTAACATCCAGCAAACTAATCCTCTTCTGCATTTTATTTATTGCAGTTAACTTTGGGGTAAAAGCACAAGACCGATACTCGGTTCCTGTAAATCACATTTTCAGTCCGGATTCTCTTAAGGGATTTGATGAAAACGCTGCTAAGCAGGGCGCATTTAATACAGGTGCTTATGGCGAAGAATTTAAAGTATATATGTATGCTGCGAAGCGTGAATACATTAATGCAAAATATAATATTTTACCTAAACCAACTAAAGAGGTTTTCAAGCCTACAAATCCAAGTAATACTAATGCAAAAGTAAACCCAGTTTATCCTGGTGTTTTAGTTGCAAATTGTAATAATGAGGATTTTGAAGCGCAAGGTGCAATTTCTTCTGTGCCAAATAACATTCCTGTTACAGCAACAGGTTTTGTTACAGGATGGCTTACTCAGGGAGCCAATAACTCCAGTGGAGGAACAAACGGTAATTGTGTTAATGCGTATGCTTACGGTAATCCAGGTCCAATGAATTTAATTGCTCCTGGCGCTGCTGGTTTAACGGATGCGATTATTGGTAGTACATATAAAATTTATTCAGTATTTGGTAATACAACTACAACGTATCCGGGGGCCGCAGCTCAGGATCCTTTTAATCACTATGGTGATTGGTTCATCAAACTAAATGACCAGGTAAATGGTTCAAGTGTTAACCGTTGTGTAAAAACGATTTCCCCTGTTTCCTCTTCTAATGCTTTATTTCAATTTGCTTTTATCAGTGTATTGGAAGGTTCTCA
>JAYTSW010000366.1:0-16896 GCA_043745425.1 Sphingobacteriaceae bacterium
CATTAAGTGATAGAGGTTGGCGAGGATTAGAAGGTGTTGGTATTGCAGATGAAATAAGAAAGATTGCAATTCCTATGTACGGACGTTTTATTCATCATAAAGATAGTTCAACTGCATTTCAGCCTTACGGAAAGGATAATCAAGCTATCTATTCAGTATCGCGCGCTGAAATAAATATGCGATTAATGGATTTGGCTGAGCAAAAAGGCGGTGTGAAAATTCATTTCAATGAACGGTGCACAAATATAAACAGACAAACTTTAGAAGCTCAATTTATAAATGAAGAAACTCATAAAACAAGCGTAGCTAAAAGCGATTTAATTTTTGGATCTGATGGGGCTTTTGCCGCTTCACGTTTAAATATGCAATTGAGTAGCGATAGATTTGAATACAATCAACATTATATTTCGGCAGGCTATAAAGAATTAATTATTCCTCCTGGAAAAGATGGAAGTTTTTTAATTGAGAAAAACGCATTGCACATTTGGCCGCGTGGTAGTTTCATGATGATTGCTCTCCCTAATATGGATGGGAATTTTACCTGCACATTATTTTTACCATTTGAAGGAGAAAAATCATTTGCCAATTTAAAAACGAAAGAACAGATTCAGAAATTTTTTAATGAAGAGTTTCCTGACGCCGTTCCATTGATGCCAACATTAATGGATGATTTTATAAAGAATCCGGTTTCTTCATTGGTAACTGTAAAATGTTTTCCATGGACTTTCGATAATAAAATCGGATTGATTGGTGATGCAGCTCATGCCATTGTTCCGTTTTTCGGACAAGGAATGAATTGTGGTTTTGAAGATTGTGTAGTGATGAATGAATTAATTGAAAAACACAACGAAGACTGGAATAAAATAATGCCTGAGTACGAACAATTACGAAAACCAGATGGCGATGCAATTGCTGATTTGGCACTGGGCAATTTTATTGAGATGCGCGATAAAACAGCGGATCCGAAATTTTTATTGCAGAAAAAAATAGAAGCACGCTTTAATTCAAAATATCCTGATAAATGGATTCCGCTTTACAGCATGGTAACTTACAGTCCGCATATACGTTATAGCACCGCTTTAAAAGAAGGACAGAAACAAGAAGCCATCATGCAAAAAATTATGGCAATACCCGAAATTGAAAGTAAGTGGGATAGCGAAGAAGTGGAGAAAGAGATTTTGAAGAGTATCTAAGATTCTGATTGCCCCTTCGTCAAGCTCAGGGGCTTTTTCTTTTTACGCCATTGTTGTGGTTCGGCAAGCTCACCATGACACTAGTTTTAGAAGCAAATTAATTCAAACGAAGACGAAAGTCATGGTGAGCTTGCCGAACCATTACGAATGCATAAAGAGTGTTGGCGCTGAGCTTGACGAAGCGCATTTAGAAATCTATTCCTTTAACCACTTCTCAAGTTCTTTTTGATCGAGCTCCATGTAATTAACCCAATGTTCTACTACTGAATTATTCACTAAGTAAATGGTTGGTAAATTGGTTCCTGCTAAATAAATAAAAGGATGTGCTCGTAGCATGCAATACGGAATGTTTTCTGTTTTTGTATCCAAATAAAACCATTTCATTTTTTCTTTCTCACCATTTAAAATAAAATAAAAAGAGATGTCAGGATTTTTTTCGTGTATCAATCTTATTTTTTTGGCGGCAATCCGACAATGCGGACAACTTAAACTCATAAACGCTAAAACGTGTTTGCCTTGAGATAAAGTTTTCGGTGCCGTTTTTTCGTAGGCGTTATTATATAAAGTATCGAGTTCGATTGTGAAATTGTTTTCGGGTTTCTTTAAATAAGCTTGAGAGTAATCCAAATCCACATAATTTAAAATGTGAGGCATAACTAATGCGGTGAGTAAAAAAGAAGAGCCAATCCATTTACCTGCTTTTCCAAAAGTATAACCTTCGTGAAATTTATAAATAACAAAACATACTACAAGCATGATTGCATTTTTTACAATCGCTTGAAAAGGTGTCATCGCAATCGCATTCCCAAAACAACCACAGTTACTATTATTACCTTCATTCAAAATCATAATTCCTAAATAAATAGTAAATACAATTAAAGTGGCGGCAGTAAGTTTAAGAGTGAATTTTTTTAAGTATAGATTAAAAATCAACATGAGGCCAATAAAAAATTCGAGACCAATCATAAAGCGGGCGATGTAAGGGGCGAGTGCCCAATTGCCAATTCCTAAATCAACAAAGGTGTATTCAAAAGGTTCAATAGGGTATAATTTTGTATACCCTGAATAAATAAAAAGTAAACCCATTAACACACTTAGTATAATGGAAACTATTTTAAATATTTTTTGCTTTGTCATAAAATAAAAAAAGCCTCCAACTAAGTCGGAAGCCTTTTTAAATAATTAAGAAATTAATTATTTTAATTCACAAGTTTTTGTGTCCTTAGTAGTAGTTGTACCTGAAGAATAAGTGTCAGTTCCGCTTTCGCCAACACACATTCCACGAACGTCATGTTTTTTAGCTTTTTTGTAAACTGTTACTTCAGTATGAGTGCCACCTGAAGTATAAGTTGTAGTACAAGTACAAGTACGGTCTTTTTTGCATGATGCAAAACTAATTGCTAAAGCAGCAACTGCTAAAATTGTAATTTTTTTCATTGTTTAGTTTTTTAAAGGTTTTAATTGACCTCAAAAGTACTTAAATATTTGATATACACAACTACTCCCCATTGAGTATTTTTTACATTTCATTTTTTGTAGATTAATCTCATTATTGTAACGATTTTAACGCTTCTTTAACTAACCTTAAATATCGTTAATTCCTATTGCGTACTTAACATCTTTTAACAGCGCTCAATAGCCCTAAACCCCTTATGCTTGCTACTTTTGAGAACATTCAAAATTTATGGTAGACATTAGAGAACTAAACGAAAAAATCCAACGCGAAAGCGCGTTTGTTGACCTCCTTACCAACGAAATGGATAAGGTAATTGTTGGTCAAAAGAGCATGGTGGAACGCTTGCTTATTGGTTTATTAAGTAACGGGCACATCTTATTAGAAGGAGTTCCTGGACTAGCCAAAACTTTAGCAATCAATACATTAGCAAAATGTATTCATGCTGATTTTAGTCGTATCCAGTTTACGCCGGATTTATTACCAGCCGATTTAATTGGTACCATGATTTACAATCAAAAACAGGAAGCGTTTTCTATTCGAAAAGGCCCAGTTTTTGCCAATTTCGTATTGGCTGATGAGATTAATCGTGCTCCAGCAAAAGTGCAATCTGCTTTATTAGAAGCGATGCAAGAGAGACAAGTTACTATTGGTGACCAAACTTTCCAGCTTCCAAACCCATTTTTAGTTTTAGCAACTCAAAATCCGGTTGAACAAGAAGGAACTTATCCTTTACCTGAAGCGCAAATGGACCGCTTTATGTTGAAAGTGGTAATTGGTTATCCAACTAAAGAAGAAGAACGTAAAATTATAACTTCAAATATTTCTCCTGAAGGAATGCCTAAACCAAATGCTGTTTTATCTCCCGACGAAATTATTAAAGCACGAAAAGTGGTGAAAGATGTTTACATGGATGAAAAGATTGAGCGTTACATCGTCGATATTGTTTTTTCAACTCGTTACCCAAAGGAATATAAATTGGAAAAATTCCATGGATTAATTTCTTACGGAGGCTCTCCTCGTGCGAGTATAAATTTAGCATTGGCTGCAAAAGCGTATGCGTTTATTAAACGTCGCGGTTATGTAATTCCTGAAGATGTTCGCGCCATTTGTACAGATGTTATGCGTCATCGTATAGGTTTAACTTACGAAGCAGAAGCAGAGAATATCACATCTGAAAACATCATTACTGAAATTTTAAATACAGTTGAAGTACCTTAGAAGTTTCAAGTTCAAAGTTTAAGGTTTGGATAGATTCTGTTTTAACCTTGAACTTTAAACTTTTAACCTTGAACTCATGGAAACAGCCGAGCTCTTAAAGAAAGTCCGCAAGATTGAAATTAAAACACGCGGGTTAAGTCGCCAGATATTTTCGGGTGAATACCATAGTGCGTTTAAGGGAAGAGGTATGGCGTTTTCTGAAGTGCGTGAATACACTCCTGGTGATGATGTAAGAACAATTGATTGGAATGTAACGGCACGATTTAATTCTCCTTATGTAAAAGTATTTGAAGAAGAGCGTGAATTAAGTGTGGTGATGTTGGTAGATGTGAGCGCCAGCGGTTTTTTTGGAACACAAAAGCAATACAAAAAAGATTTAGTAACGGAATTATGTGCCGTAGTTGCGTTTTCCGCATCTACTAACAACGATAAAATTGGCGTTATATTTTTCTCTGATAAGATTGAAAAATTTATTCCGCCAAAAAAAGGAAAATCACACGTACTTCGTATTATTCGCGAGTTAATTGATTTTAAGGCTGAGAGTAAAGGAACTAATTTAGAATTGGCATTAAAATATCTAACCAACGTCATTAAAAAAAGAAGCACAGTTTTTTTACTTTCTGATTTTTATGCTCAAGAAAATTATACAGATGCTTTGAAAATTGCCAATAAGAAACACGATTTAATTGCTCTTAAAATAAATGATAAAACCGAACAGGAAATTCCTAAAGTGGGTTTAATTAAATTGAAAGATAACGAAACCGGCAAAATTGTTTGGGCTGATACAAGTAGCAAAGAATTTCAAAAACAATTTAAGGTAAATGTATTGAAGCGTGAGCAAGGCATGAAAGATAAGTTTAATAAGTGTGGTGTTGATTATTGCGATATCTATACTCACGAAGGATACATTAAACCATTAATGAATTTATTCAAACGTCGTTAATGAAAATAATTGTCAGAAATATTTTTTTGTTAGTTTGTGTGTTGATGATGTCTTCCCTTCATTCACAAATAAAAGTGAATGCTGTAATAGATTCAAGCAAGATTCGTATTGGTGAGCAAACCAAATTGGATATTTATGTAACGTATGATGCCAACGCTGTAAAAAATTTAAAAATCGATTGGCCTTCTTTTGAAGATACGATTACTGGAAAAGTAGAAATCGTTTCACGCACACCAATCGATTCAACAATTCCCGATAAAACAAATCCTTCTATTATTCAGCAACATCAGCAATATATTGTAACTGCATTCGATTCAGGTTATTTTGCTATTCCTCCTTTTAATTTTTTTGTGAATGGTGATACGGTAAATCCGGTTTTAACGGAAGCTTTATTCTTAGAAGTAAATACAGTTAAAACAGACACAACTGATGCAACAATAAAAGATATTAAACCACCATTTACTGAGCCTTTCGATTGGAAATGGTATTTACCAATGGTGTATTGGAGCGCTGCTGCTATTTTATTAGTTGCACTCATTGTATTTGTTATTTTCAAACTCACGAAGAAGAAACCAGAACAATTTGTCGAACGTAAGCCCGATGTTCCGCCACATATTTTAGCCTTAGAACAATTAGAGAAAGTAAAGCAAGAGGCGGTTTGGAAAGAAGGACAAACAAAGGAATACTATTCTGCAATTTCCGATTCGGTGCGTTTATATATTGAAGGTCGTTTTGGTGTTCAGGCACTTGAATTAACCACCGATGAAATTGTACGTGCATTTAAATCACAAGTTGTTGATTCCTTAAGCAAAGAAAAATTACAGCAAATGTTAGTGCTTGCCGATTTTGTAAAATTCGCGAAAGTTATTCCGATAGAACAGGAGCATGCTATTGCTTTACAAAACGCTTTTGATTTTGTGAATGGAACAAAACGTGAAGATGAAATTAACATCGAAGATGAGATTCTGAATCAATCCCGATTGCTATCGGGACAGAATGACGGGGAGGTGGAACAAAAATGATAAGTTATTTGGAAGACATACAATTTGCCGAGAAACACTGGTTCTGGTTGTTTTTATTGCTTCCTGCAATGATAATTTGGTATCTCGTAAAATTAAAAAAATACGAAGGTGAAGTTCATTTTTCTTCTTTTGATAATTTTAAAGGTATTAAAACATCTTTAAAAGCAAGATTGCGCCATTTGGTTTTAGTGATGCGGTTAATAGGAATTTCATGTATCATTTTAGCTTTAGCTCGTCCGCAATCACGAAGCAGTTGGAAGGATATTAAAACCGAAGGAATCGATATAGTTATCAGCATGGATATTTCTTTATCGATGCTCGCAAAAGATTTTAAACCGAATCGCTTAGAAGTGGCAAAGGAAGTTATAATGGATTTTATTGATGCTCGGCCCAATGATAAAATTGGTTTAGTGATTTTTAGTGGTGAAGCATTTACACAATGCCCATTAACAGTTGACCACAAAATTTTAAAAAACATGTTTCCTGATATTAAAGCAGGGATGTTGGATCAGGGAACTGCAATTGGATTAGGTTTAGCAGATGCTGTTGCTCGTATAAAAGAAAGTAAAGCAAAAAGTAAAGTTATTATTTTAATTTCTGATGGTGTAAGTAATGTTGGCGAAATTGCACCATTAACAGCAGGAGAAATTGCTAAAACGTATGGCTTGCGTGTTTATACAATTGGTGTAGGTACAAAAGGAAAAGCATTACAACCTGTAGCCATGTATCCGAACGGACAATTAGAATACGATTATGTGGATGTGGAAATTGATGAAGCCGTGATGACAAAAATATCGGACATGACCGGTGGAAAATATTTTAGAGCAACAGATAAGGAAAGTTTATCAAATATCTGTAAAGAGATTGATAAAATGGAAAAGACAATCATAAGCGAAAAAAGTTTTACCAATAAAGCAGAGCATTTTTTACCATTGGGATTAGCAGCTTTAATTTCGTTATTAATAGAATTTATTTTAAAACGTATTGTATTTAAATCGGCGCCATAATGTTTAGGTTCGAGAACGACATATTTTTTTACGCTTTTGCAGCATTACCTTTAATGCTGGTGATTTTTATTTGGTATTTATACTCAGTAAAAAAACGCTTAAAAAAATTAGGAGAATACGAATTGGTAAAGTCATTGGTACCTGATATTTCCAACTCTAAAAAAATTACAAAATTTATTTTATTAATGTTAGCGTTTAGCAGCTTAATTCTGGCAGTTTGTAATTTACAAACTGGTAGTAAAACTCAGGAAGTAAAACGTGAAGGCGCTGATATAATTGTGTGTTTAGATGTTTCTAATAGTATGTTGGCGCAGGATTTATCTCCCAATCGTTTAGAGCGCGCAAAATTTGCCTTAGAGAAAATGATTGACAAATTACAAGGCGACCGTTTAGGAATAATTGTTTTTGCAGGCGAAGCTTATGTACAATTGCCAATTACAACTGATTACAGTGCCGCGAAATTATTTTTAGGAAGTATTAATACACAAATGGTGCCAACACAAGGAACAAATATTGGCGCAGCTATTCGTAAAGCATTAGAAGGTTTCAGCAAAGATTTAGAAAAAAATAAAACTATTGTCGTGATTACCGATGGAGAAAATCACGAACCTGAAGCAATTGAAGCTGCTGAAGAGGCCGCTAAGGCAGGAATATTGGTGAACTGTATAGGTGTGGGTTCTGAAACCGGAGTTCCTATCCCCATTCTGAACAATGGTGTTGTTAATGGATACAGAAAGGATAAAGATGGTAATACAGTTGTAACAAAATTAAATAAAGAAGTGTTACAGGAAATTGCAGGTAAAACTGATGGGATTTTTGTTCAGGCAACAAACGCAGATATCGGTTTAAATGCCATCTTGGATAAATTATCACAATTGGATAAAAAACAAATCGACACTAAAATGTATACTGATTACGAAGATCAGTTCCAATGGTTTTTAGGTTTGGCTTTGCTATTATTTATTATTGAATTTTTTATAAGCGAAAGAGTGAGTAACTGGTTCCGTAAGTTTTTGGCTCACGTTTTAAAATCAAATAAGCAAGTAGCAGGTGTTGTTTTGGTTTCGTTGTTAAGTATTCAAAATGTTTCTGCTCAAAAAGACAAAGAATTAGTTTATAACGGTAATAACAAATACCATAGCGGACAAAATATCGGCGCAATAAGTAGTTATCGCGAAGCTTTAAAATTAAATCCTGCTTTAAAGAAAGCGAATTTCAATTTAGGAGATGCTATTTACAAAGAAGCAGTCGGAATTAAAAATTCAAAAAGCAAAGCGCCCATTATGGGAATGAAACCTGATTCTCTAGCGAATATTATGTTAGATGAGGCGGCAGCGCAGTTTGATGTGGTATCGCAAACCATTTCAGCTAAAGATACTTTACATCAAGCCTTACATAATTTAGGCAACTGTCGTTTAAAACAAGAGAACTGGCAAGAAGCAGTTAATGCCTACAAAAAAGCATTGAAGGTTGATCCGAAGGATGAAGATACACGTTATAATTTAGCTTACGCATTAAAGAAATTAAAAGAACAACAGAAAAAAGATAAGGACAAAAATAAAGACCAAAAACAACAGCCTCAACCGCAAGATCAACAACCCCAAATGTCGAAAGAGCAAGCGGAACGTATGTTGAATGCATTACAAAACATGGAACAGAAACTACAAGGCAAAAAGAAAAAAGGCGAAGGGCAAAAAGTGAAGACGGAAAAAGATTGGTAATCGCAGGATAAGTGTAAGTAGAAAGTATAAGAAGTAAGAATGAATAGTATTAGCAATATAAGTTATGGAAGTAGAATGTTTTTCACATTCTTACTCCTGTATTCTTATACTTCATTCTTCTCACAAAAATTAACCGTTCAGGTAAGTGCTAACAAAGTGCAGGTGGGTTCGCCGTTTCAAATTGTGTTTACAGTTAATGCGCAGCCCTCAACGTATACACCGCCTAATTTTCAGAGTTTCGATATTTTCTCTGGACCGAATACAAGTCAGAGCATGCAGTACGTAAATGGAGCAATGTCGCAATCGTTTTCCATTTCATTTTTGATTGCTGCAAAGAAAGAAGGGAAATTGCAAATTGGTTCGATGATAATGATAGTGAGTGGGCAAACCATTACAAGTAATCCTGTAAACATTGAAGCGGTGAAAGGTGCCGTTCCTCCCGGACAACAAAATCAACAGCAGCAACAGGCACAAAATCCAAATGAACAAAGTACTCCCGTAAGTAGCGGAGATGATGTATTTGTAAAGACTACAGTGAGTAAAAGCAAATGTTATATTGGTG
Source organism: Sphingobacteriaceae bacterium (assembly GCA_043745425.1). Lineage (GTDB taxonomy): Bacteria > Bacteroidota > Bacteroidia > B-17B0 > Aurantibacillaceae > JAHEYG01. Next base: position 9,123 of record JAYTSW010000366.1, read on the forward strand.
AACAGATAATGGTCACACAAAAAATTTATTCACGTTTTGATTTACGCGGTTTTCAAAATGTAAAATTCCCGGCGTTTAATGGGTTTTGGTCGCAGCAACCGGAAGGTGTGCCTAACGTGCAATTACAAATTGAGAATTTAGATGGTGTAAATTATTATGTTGGGGAATTTAACCGCACTTATGTTTTTCCGCAGCGTACTGGTGAATTAACTATTGACCCCACAGAAGTGGAATGTGTAGTAAGAAAGCAAAGTAGTAAAAAGCCGCGTAATATTTTTGAGCAGTTTTTTGGAGGAGGTGGTTTTGAAGATGTAGTGGTGAAGGCATTGAGTAAAAAGACCAAGATTAATGTAATGGATGTTCCGGAAGCAGGGAAACCATTAAATTTCTCGGGTGGTGTTGGAAATTTAAATTATAAAGTAGAGGCAAGTAAAAATAATATAAAAGCGAATGATGCCTTCAATTTGAAAATTACAATAAGTGGTAGGGGTAATTTAAAATTATTGGAAGCTCCTAAATTAACCCTGCCCGAGAGTTTCGAAAGTTACGAGCCGAAGATTTCTGAGAATATTACCAATACAGGTGGTGTAAGCGGTTCTAAAACGTATAATTATTTAATTATTCCACGTGAGCCGGGTGAATTTACATTGAACAGTTTGGATTTTAGTTATTTTGATTTGGATAAAAAGAAATACGTTACTATTCCTTCTCCAGAAATAAAAATTACGGTAACGCCAGGTGATGGAAAGAGTAACGCTTCTGCTCAGGTGTTTGATCATTTAAAACAAGAGATAAAAGAAACAGAGAACGATATTCGTTTTATTAAAAAAGGAGATTTTGATTTACTGAAGAGTGATGCGGAGTTTTTTAACTCTTCTATGCATTTATTTTTATTAGCATTCCCTTTAATTTTGTTTGTGGGTGGTTTAGGGTATCGTTCTTATTATATTAAACAAAATAGTGATGTGGTTGCTCTGAAAGGCAGAAAAGCCGCAAGTTTTGCGAAGAAACAATTGGTGAGCGCAGAAAAGCAAATGAAACAAAATAATAAAGAAGCGTTTTATACTGAAGTAACAAACGCTTTAAATAGTTATTTAGGAAATAAGTTTAATATTCCTGTTGCTGATTTATCGAAAGAGAATATTACAAAGGAACTACAATTACGTCAAATTAAAGCGGATACTCAATTAAAATTATTTGACACTATTAACCAATGTGAATATGCTAAATACGCTCCTGGAGCTGTGAGTGGTGATTTGCAAACGGTTTATAATAATACGGTTGAATTAATTTCGAGTATAGAAAGTGAATTGAAAAATGTTTAAAGCAAAAAAGATAATTACATTTTTGTTGGTGTTGTTGAGTTTAACAGCTCTTCCAAACGATCTATTGGTGAAAGCCGAAAAAGCCTACGAGCAGCGCGAATACAAAAAAGCCATTCAGTGTTATGAAGATTTAATAAAAGAAGGTTATGTTTCTTATAAATTATATTACAATTTAGGAAATGCTTATTACAGAAATCATCAGTTAGGAAAAGCTATTTTTAATTATGAAAGAGCAAAAAAATTAAATAACGATGATGAGGATGTAAAAACTAATTTGAATCTTGCTTACACAAAAACCATTGATAAAATAGAAGTAAAGGAAAACTTTTTCATTAGCGCCGTGAAAACAAATGTATTGAGCAGTTTCACCACAACAACGTGGGCTTGGTTAAGTATTGTTGTTGGTGCTTTATTCTTTGTGTTTTTGTATTTGTTCATTGCTGGTCATACGGTAGTTATAAAACGGCTATCGTTTTTTGTATCACTTATTTTATTAATTAGTTTCTTTATCGTTTATTTCCTTGGGAATTCCGCTCAAAACGCTAAAGTGCAAAATGATTTTGCTATTATAACGGTTCCTGAAACGAAAGTGTTCACTGAACCAACTGCGACTTCCACTTCTAAATTTGGTTTACACGAAGGCACCCGTGTTCGCATAGTAGAACTAAATGCCGATTGGATTCTCATTAAACTCGAAAATGGTAATGAGGGTTGGTTGCGTTTGAATGATGTTGGTGTATTTTAGCCACTAATTACACGAATAAGGTACTAATATATTTCTATTTGCGTCCTTCACTTTATTTTGTCATATTCGTGTTAATTAGTGAAATTCGTGGTGACAATGAAACATTTCTTTCTCTTTATACTATCTTCTTTCTCTGTTGTTTTGTCCTCACAAAACATTGATTTACGTATTTTAAAAAGTATTAACCAAACAGATCATCCGCAATGGGATAAAGCTATGAAGGTAACTTCTGATGGCGTTTATCCATTCATGGCGATTACTCCTGTTGCCTTATGGATTACAGGTTATGTGAATAAGGATGAAACCATGAAGCGTAACGGTGTTAAAAGTGTAATTGCTATTGGTGCCAGTGTTCTTATTATGGAAGGATTAAAAGAAAGTATACGCCGCCCTCGTCCTTATACAACTTATCCTGATGACATTATTTTAAGAAAAAAAGCGGGTGGTTATTCTTTTCCATCCGGACATACATCATGCGCTTTTGCGACTGCGACGGCCTTAACTTTAAGTACAAAAAAGTGGTACGTTGGTGTGCCTGCTTTTGCTTATGCAGGTTTTGTGGGTTACTCTCGTATGAGATTGGGTGCGCATTATGGAAGTGATGTTTTAGCAGGAATAATTGTTGGTGTTGGAACAAGTTTGCTAACATGGCAATGCGATAAATGGATTAATAAGAAGTAGGAGTTACAAAGTACGATTGAGGAATGCTTAAATAATAGAATTGATGAATCAACGAATTACATTTTTTACAATCGGCGTTTCTGATTTGGATGCCATGAAAAATTTCTATAAAGAAAAATTTGGTTGGAAGACTATGAAAGATGAGAATGGAATTGTATTCTTTAAACTCAACGGTTTTATTTTCGGTTTGTATCCTAAACATGAATTAGCCGAAGATATTGGCGTGAAAGACGACGGTAAAGGCTTTAAACAATTTTCAATGGCTATTAATTTAGATTCTGAGAAAGCAGTAGATGATTTATTTGAAGATTTTAAAAACAAAGGAGTAAAGATTATTAAGGCTCCAGAAAAAGTGTTTTGGGGTGGCTACCGTGGTTACGTTGCTGATATCGAAAATAATTATTGGGAGTTTGCTTTTAATCCGTTTCTGAAATTGGATGAAGATGGGAATGTTAGTGAACATGAATAAGCAAATGTGTCCAATTGTGCATGATGGTAAATGGAACGCTGATAACTTAGATGGTTAGGGTTAACACAGATAAAATCTAAATTATCATATTAAATTAACGTCATCTGCGTTCTATCGAATGAAGAGAGCAGAATAAAAATCACTCATACAACTTCTCAAACGCTTTTGGTATTTTATTTATAACATCGGTGGCTAATACACTTTCAATATGTATTTTCTTTAAACAGATGTCTGCAGCGAGACCGTGAACGTAAACACCAATTAATGCGGATTGGGGTGGGGTATAGCCACGGGCTAATAATCCTAAAATAATTCCTGTTAAAGTGTCGCCACTGCCACCTTTTGCTAAGCCTGCGTTACCGGTGGAGTTAAAGAATACATTTCCATCAGGTGTAACGGTTTGCGTATATGCCCCTTTCAAAACTAAAACGCAACGGTATTTTATTGCAAATTGTTTAGCACTTTCTAATCTTTCAAAATCGTTAATGTGTTTTTGTGTGAGTCTGTCAAACTCTTTTACATGAGGTGTTAAAATGGTGTTGGGCTGTAAAAAACTTAACCATGTTTTATTATTTGCTAAAATATTTATCGCGTCTGCATCAAAAATCATTGGCACAGCGTAATTCAATAATTTTTTAATAACGCTCTCTGTTACAGCTTCAGTACCAATACCAGGACCAATTCCCACCGCAGTGTATTTATCCATTTGCGGTAATTCAGAAATTAATTCTTCTTCAGTATCCACACTCACTATTGCTTCAGGTATTAAACTTTGCAAAATATCAATTCCTTTTTTCGGCGTTTGTACGGTTAATAATCCGGCCCCACTTCTTAAACACGCCTTTGCCGCAATTGCTGAAGCACCCATTTTTCCATAAGCACCGGCTACCAAAAGGGCGTGACCGTAAACTCCCTTATGAGAAAATTTTTGTCTGTGTTTTAATAAAGGCTGTAAATCTGCTTTGGTAATGTAATAATGTGGTGTAGAAATTTTATGAATAAATGTTTTATCCAATCCAATATCCAACACTTCAAATTCGGGAACGTAAGCGCCATTTTGTGGCATTAAAAAAGAAAATTTTGGAAACTGAAAACTAAGTGTTATTGAACTGTGTACAATAACATCCGAATTATCATTTGGTTTATCAGCATACAATCCAGAAGGAATATCGATGCTAATAATAAAGAGTTTAGTTGCATTGATGAAATCTACTAATGAAGCTACAATTCCTGATAAAGGTTTATTTAATCCTGTCCCCAATAAAGTATCGATGATAATAGTACCGGGATTAAATTCCAGTTGTTTTAAATCTTCTTCTTTGTCGATATTAAAAATCGCTTCCGACTTTAGTTCAGTTAAGCGCTCTAAATTTATTTTAAAATCATCACTTGCGTTTTCGGAGTGATTAATGATATAAACTTTTACTGAATAATTTCTTTTAATCAAAAAGCGTGCAATAGCTAAACCATCGCCTCCGTTATTTCCTTTCCCACAAAAAATAATAAATTCAGAATCAATCGAGGCATTTTTTACTATGTGCTTAATACAAGCTGTAGTGGCACGCTCCATTAAATCAATCGAAGAAATCGGTTCATTTTGAATGGTGAACGCATCACATACTTTTATCTGTTCAGCACTAAGTATTTTCATATTATTTGCAATTACAATCTGTATCGCAATCGTCTTTTTTCTTACCAGCAAAAGCTGGCTTTAAAAATTTTAATATAAGAAAAACAACAGCTCCTGCAACTAAAACGTATGCTATGATATCTTGTGGTTTCATTTTTTTATTAATGGTAAATTTAGTCAAATTTTAGACCATTAACTTAAGATAATACAAGACTTAAGTCATTACTTTTGCTTTAGAGAAGAGTCTTTTTTAATTTTTGGAAATAGCCGAAAAAAGTAAATGCTCTAAAAATTGAATAAGTTTCTTTTCATCTTGATTTGGAAAATCGGTTAGTGCAGGTAGATTTTGCATAAAAAACTTTTGGGAATGAGACATTTCCAGAATAGTACTTGAAATGGAATTAGGATATTTGCATTTTGGGTTATATTCCTTAATAATACCTGATATTCTTAGGCATAAATCCTTATAAGGTTTAAAAAGACGGTCTTTATTGTCTTTATTTACTTTCCTTGTTAAGTATGCCTTTGAACCTTCCCACATCACAAGTTTAAATGCTTCATTTTCTGATATAAAACTGGACTTTAAGTCGGTTTTTAACGGCTCTGCAGATAAGAGTTTAATGATACTTTTAAGTTTGATCTCTGGGTCTTTTACATTATTAGTTTGAAAAACGACCTTATATTCGAGATAGCTCCAATACCAGGTAATTATGTAAACCAGTAATCTATGTTTGTTTTCGAAATAGCGATAAATGCCAGCTTCAGTGGTGTTTATTTCTTTAGCAAGTTTCTTAAACGTAAAATCCTCAAAACCAAGCTTATTTATTAATAATAGACCGTGGCTAACAATTTTCTTGCCTAATTGCGACTCTTCGGGGTTGCGAAGGAAGAGTTTATCATTCATTTTAATCCTAACTTCTAATTCCATTTTAAATTAAATAATAGTACAAATATACAAAAAAGTATTAAAACTAGTTAAAATGATAGTAATACTATTATTTTACCGTCAAATATCTTTATATTTGCATAAGTTTGAAAATAAAACATTTAGGTTGTAGATGAAAAATAAAGTGAATAAAAATGAAGCCGTAATCTTACTTTTTAAATGGCTATCGAAAGAAAGAAATCCAATTTATAAGATTTATTTATTGGCCTTGCTTCAGGGCTTGCTATTTATTATTATACCCTTAGGCGTTCAAGGTATTGTTACTTATACCATGGCTGGTAAATTTACAGCGTCTTTAATTTTACTAAGTCTTGTAACAGTATTAGCTACTTTTTTCATCGGACTTTGTCAGCTTTGGCAAATGCGTATTAATGAAACACTACAAGAAAAAATTTTTAGTGATCTAACTGATAAGTTAAATCGTTTGTTGGGTTATTCAAGTCAGGTTAAACCTAAATTAGATTATTTTTTCGAAATTGTTACTCTTCAAAAAGGTATAGGTAAGATACTACTTGATTTTTCTTTTTCGGTAATTAGCATTGTATTTGGCTTACTTATATTGCCGGCTTACAGTTCTTGGTTCATGCTTTTTTCGTTCTTATTGCTGGTTTCTTTCTTTTTTATTGTTACTTATTATGGAAAGAAGGCTTCACTCTTCAACATTAGTACGTCTTCTGAAAAATATAAATTATTCGATTTTTTAGTAAGCTCTTTTGAAAATAAAACTGATTCTGAAAATCATGGTGATGTATTTCTAAGTAATTATTTGGAACAACGAAAGGCGTACTATAAAGCTATAGAGGATCAGTATAAAGGTATTCTTGTTTTTAAAGTTTTGTTTGTAGCTATCTTATTATTTTTAGGGGCTTATCTTGTTCAGATTGGCGAATTAAATATTGGACAGTTCGTGGCTTCTGAAATAATTGTATTACTCGTAATCAATTCAGTTGAGTAGTTGGTTGGTAGTTTAGATACCTGTTATGATATTATAACAGCTTTATTCAAGATAGAGCAGATGTTTAAGGAGAAACCTGAATTATCTTTTATAAATAGTGATGAAGAAAGCACTCTGCCTAGTTCAAAAACAATTTACAAACATAATTATTCCAATAAAGTTAAAGCTCTGCTTTATTCAATGTTGGTAGTTGGAATTGTATTATTGTTTTTACCATGGACCCAGAATGTAGATATGAAAGGAAAGGTTTCGGCACTTAATCCTGAAAATAAACCGCAAAGCGTTACAACTCGTATTGCGGGAAGAATAGAGAAATGGTATATAAATGATGGCGATTTAGTTAAGAAAAACGACACTATTGCTTTTATTACAGAAATAAAGGAAGATTATGTCGACCCTCTTTTAGTTAACAGGTCTGAATCTCAGATTAAGTCGAAAGAAGTATCAATGGAATCTTACGAAGGAAAAGTGAATGCTATTGAAAAGCAAATTGACGCTTTAAATAAATCGCTCAGGTTAAAAACGGAACAAGTAAAGAATAAGTTAATACAAGGTCGATTAAAATTAAGCAGTGATAGTATTGAGGCGATTGCATCAAAAAATAATTTTAGTGTAGCCGAAGAGCAGTTTAAAAGGTATGAAGAGTTACTTGAGAAAGGTGTAATTTCTAAAACCGAATTTGAAAACCGTAAAGTTAAAGTACAAGAGGCGCTTTCAAAAAAAATTGGAGCTGAAAATAAAGTTATAAATACAAAAAATGAAATACTGAATACAGAATTGGAGTTGAATACTTTACTTCAAGATTACAATGAAAAATTAATGAAATCTGAATCTGATAAATTCACAACTCTCTCTATGTTTTATGACGCAGAAGGTTCGTTAACCAAATTACAAAATCAATTGTCTAATTATTCTTTAAGAAAAACATATTATTATGTTCTGGCACCTCAGGATGGCTATATCCATAACATTGCTGTAAAAGGTGTGGGTGAAATTTTAAAAGAAGGTGGCGTACTTTGTAAT
>JAYTSW010000367.1:0-4450 GCA_043745425.1 Sphingobacteriaceae bacterium
ATGACGTATTACTATTTCGATACAGTTACTAATAATTTTCACGCTTTTTATAACGCTTTTACCCTCGATACTACTCGTATTCCATACACGATTCGCAAACCAATAGATGATTATAATGGTAAGCCTATTAGTGGTGAAGTGGCAGTAAAAATTAACCAATACCGTCCTACAAAAAAACACAAACGCATAAAATATGTTATGTATATGTTAGATAATGCTAACCACCAAAGTAACGTACTTACCACACCCGAATTACAAGTACCTTAAGTCTCACCCAAATTTTAATGAATTTTCTTAAAAAATACATTTGCGAATTAGTTTTCGCGATTAATATTTTTTTAATTCCACTTAATCACGATTTTAAAATCTGGTGGCAAAGGCCCATTGTGAACGATGCTATGGGCTATTACGTTTATTTGCCAGCAGTTTTTATTTACCATGACCTTACCTATAACTCCATTGAACAGCCTTGGCTCAAGCATAACAAAGATGTTCCTGGAGCTAGTTCATTTAAAGATTCGTTTATTGTAAAATACAAAGGCAAAGAAGTTAACAAGTATCCACCTGGTGTAACTTACTTTGAGGCACCCTTCTTTTTTGCAGCACATCTATGGGCTCATATTTTTAATTGTGAACCCGACGGGTATTCTGACATTTACATGTACTTTATGTGTATAGGTGCTATTTTTTGGCAATATGTTTTCTTTAAAATAATACGTCGATTGTTTGAGCACTATAATTTCTCCTTAACTACATTCGCAATTACAGTACCCTTGTTAAGTTTTGGCACCAATCTTTATTTTTACACGCAAATATTCGGATGTTATTCGCATCTCTATACGCTTACATGTATAAGTCTATTTTTTTACAGTGGCTTAAAGTTTTTTTCATTACCCCATGAAAAAAGTGCCAAATATTTTTTTTGGATGGCGTTTTCTTTTGGTCTAGCAGTTATTACCAGAAATCTTAATGGGATAGCTATTTTACTTTTACCCGCCATGGGTTTCAAATTAAAAGAAACCCTAAACTATCTTAAAATACTTAAAACTAAAATAGCATTAAGCGGACTTATTCTTTCGTTGGGACTAATTTTTTCGATGTTACTATTATGGAAATTGCAAAGCGGACATTGGTTAATTGATTCTTACCCAGAGGAACATTTTAATTGGGGAAACCCTCAGATATTTAAAAGTTTGTTCTCGGCACACAAAGGTTGGTTCTATTATACGCCATTAGCACTAGTATCTTTATTTGGTTTAATTTATACTCCAAAAAAACTCAGAGTCAATCTTATTTTAATGTTGAGCGTGGTTATTTATTTTACCTCTTCATGGGGAGCATGGGATTATGGTACCGGGTTTTCTATGCGGGCTTATATTGATTGGTATCTGATTGTCGCCTTAGGTTTAGGTTTTTTAATTCAACAAGCCTTTACCAAAAAAATATTTATTTATACGCTATTATTTATTTTTACAATATGTATTGCCCTTAATATCCTATGGTCGGAACAGTTTTTGAGGGGTATTATAAGTGGTACCAGTCAAGGTATTGAATATAGCATTAAGAATTTTTTTCGGCTACGACCTATTTTAGAATTTCAAATTTCAGAACGAACCATTGAAAAAAGTGTTATAATAAGAAATGAGTTTAATGAAGATCCCAAACACTCTTATACGGAGGTAAGTGAACAAACACCTTTCTCTAGAGGAATGGAGTTGAAATTAGATGAATACCTAAAAGGGAATTCATTTACCGCAATACGATTTGGTGCAAATGCTAAATTAAATAATTTTAAAAATCAGATTTTTTTATGCTCATCTCTTAACAATGAAAAAGATAGCATAATTAGTTGGCAACAAATCGATATTCAGTTTTTTCCATTAGTTAATGAGTGGGAAAAGTTAGAATATGGTTTTCAAATTCCAACTAATTTACCACCCAATTCAAGATTAAAAGTGTTTTTTTGGGAACCTAAAGGAAATACGAAAGCTGTAATTGATGATATGTACATCGAATTTATAAAAGCTGTTGGTGAATAAGTCTATTTTAAAACGCTAATCATTTTCTCAGCAATAATTTTACTGATTCGATAATTCGATTCATGCGTCCAGCCAGCAATGTGCGGACTCAAAACAACCTTATCACTTTTAATAAGATACTGCATAGGTTCAGGAAGTTTTGTTGAATCGAGTTTCTCGAATGAAACAGATTCATATTCCAAAACATCAAGACAAGCTCCTAGCACTTTTCCAGAAGTAATTGCTAAAACTAAATCAGCTGTATTTAAACATTTACCACGCGCTGTGTTGATGATATAAATATTTTTTTTGAAGCGATTAATAAAATCAGTGTTAACTAAATAATTTGTTTCTTCAGTTAAAGGTATGTGCAGACTCACAATATCACATTCATTATACAACTGCTCCAATGTTGATTCTAAAATAAAATCAGTACCATATCCTTTTTTATATTTATCGTACACTAATACATTACATCCAAAACCTTGTAAACGTTTCGCAAATGCCGAACCCATGTTACCATAACCAATGATGCCTATCGTTTTTCCCAATAGTTCAACGCCTCTGTTTTCTGAACGCAACCAAATTCCGTTTCTTACCTCTTTGTCAACTATATTTAATTTATTAAATAGCATTAATAACATTCCTAATGTATGCTCAGCTAAGGCATCTCTGTTACCTTCAGGAGCACTTACGCATTTTATTCCTTTGGATTCAGCATAAGCAACATCAATATTTTCCATTCCTGCTCCCGCTCGGCCTATGCATTTCATTTTTTTTGCCGAATCAATAATTTCTTTTGTGATTTTAAATTTGCTCCTCAAAACCAATCCATCATATTCATGAATTAATTTTTTTAATTCTTCTGCCGACTTATCCCAAAATAAATCACAATGAAAACCGGCTGTTTGCAACGTTTCGTGAAGTACTTCATGATTAGAGTCAACAAAAAGAATTTTTATCATCGTTCAAAATTAAGCAATACTAAATTGAAATGGATTCTAAAAAATATTTTTATCACATAATTGAAACATACACTGTTTATAAGAAAATTGGTCGCTATTAACAATTTCCGATGCTCTTAAAACGGTTATTAACAAAAATAAGGCTAGTAGTCAATACCTTAAAAATCGTTGTTAATAGAATGTTGCTATTGTGTTCATGGCGGTTTTTTCGTAACTTGAACTAATAATTGCACATTTGCCTCCCTCTAAATTATGAACCAGGATAATCAAAATAAAACCCGCAAACGCATTGTAACCACTACTGGAATTCCAGTAACCGAAATAGGTAAACTGCCTCCGCAATCTATAGAATTAGAAGAAGCTGTATTAGGCGCAATGTTACTTGAGAAGGAAGCATTAAGTACTGTTATTGATATTCTTTCACCAGAAAGTTTTTACAAAGAACAAAACGGAAAAGTATTTAACGCTATCGTTAATTTATTCAATCGCTCTGAACCTGTAGATATTTTAACTGTTACACAAGAATTAAAACGCAATGGCGAATTAGAATTTGTTGGTGGCTCTTATTATGTTTCTGCTTTAACCAATCGTATTGCTTCTTCAGCTAATATTGAATTCCATGCGCGTGTTGTTGCACAAAAATTTTTACAACGTGAATTAATTCGTATCGGAACAGAAACTATTAAAACTGCTTACGAAGACAGCACAGATGTTTTTGAATTATTAGATCACACTACACAAAATATTTTTGAAATACTCGATAATAACGTGCGTAAGCAGCACGATAAAATGAGTACCTTGATTGTAAAAGCACTCGATGAAATTGATGCTGCTGCAAATCAAAAAGATGGTTTATTAGGAGTTCCTTCTGGATTCACCGCATTAGATCGTATCACTGGTGGCTGGCAAAAATCTGATTTATTAATTCTTGCTGCTCGTCCCGGTATGGGTAAAACCGCTTTCGTTGTTACGATGGCAAAAAATGCAGCTGTAGAATTTAATAAACCCGTTGCTATTTTTTCATTAGAGATGTCTTCTGTTCAATTAGTAAAACGATTAATCTCCAGCGAAACCGAATTGCCTCAAGATAAAATATTAAAAGGAAATTTAGAACCATACGAATACCAACAATTACACGAACGCATTAAAAAACTATCGGTCGCTCCGTTATATATTGATGACACTCCTGCCCTGTCGATTTTTGAACTACGCGCTAAAGCACGCCGTTTAAAAGAAAATCAGAAAATAGAATTAATCATTATCGATTATTTACAATTAATGGGTGGCGATAGCAATAAAGGTGGCAATCGTGAACAAGAAATTAGTCAAATATCTCGTGGCTTAAAAAGTTTATCGAAAGAATTAGAAATACCAATCATTGCACTTTCTCAATTAAGTCGTCAGGTAGAAAATCGTCCAGGCGGAAGTAAACGTCCACAGTTAAGCGATCTCCGTGAGTCGGGAGCT
>JAYTSW010000368.1:0-16854 GCA_043745425.1 Sphingobacteriaceae bacterium
GGTGCTGCGAATGTAGCTGTGGCTTGCGCCGCCCAAGTAGCACCTCCGTTGTTGGTTCTATATATCCTCCCACCGCCAACATTATTATCAAGCATAGAAACCCATGCAGTATCTTTATTATAAGCTGAAATAGAAGATATATCAAAAGCAGATGCACCTGTCACACTTCCGGCTGTCCAGGTAGTACCGCCATTAATTGTTCGGGTAAATTTATTAACTACAGCGGTTCCTGCTGTATCAATTGCTGTTGCCCACACAACATTGGCATCGACAATTGAAATATCATGAATACCAAGCCCTACAGTAGTAAAACCTGATGCCTGTGTTGTCCATTGTGCTTTTGAAGTAAAAGCAAATACCGTTAAAATAGCCAAAAAAAATGTTTTAGTTTTCATATAATTATCAGTTTAGTTTTAATTAAAAAATTAATCTCCGCCTTCAAGTTCGCAACTGCAACCTGTATCATCATTATTATTGTCTTGATGATCTCCTTCTTGATTATTATCGACTTCTTCTTTTGCGAATGAACCATCATTATTAAAAAAGGCTAGTGTTTTATTTCCATTTAAAGTGAATGAAGCAGCAAAGCCTGTATTATCTTTATTGTACCACGTTTCTCCGGTTGCGTTTGGATATTTAGTTTTAAATGCTGTTAATATATCCGCACTAAGAGATTCACGATTAACCACCGCACATGGCTTTGCTTTAGCTTCCTTTCTAAAAGGATGTTTAATGTCGAATTTTTCGCATGATGCGAAAACAACAGTTAATAAGGCGATAATTGCTATTTTTTTCATTTTTGTCTTTATTTATATAGTTTGTCCTTTATTATAGATGTTTATTTTTTAGATTTGGTTGGGTGCTTTGTAAATTAATCCTTTAACATTTGAATTACCTTGGTTTAGCATCTTTTTACTCCATAAAACTAGGTTGGTCAGAAGAGTAAAACTTTTGTATGAAAAAAATTAAACCCAAATCGTTTTAAACTCCTGACCAGTTCTTTAATTATAAATGCCATCCTAATCCTAGTGATATACCAAAAGAATATGGATAAGTTTTTATCGAGCTATTTTTATTAATCGGAGACAAAAATCCCCTAAATGTAGGTTCTAACATAATACTGAATTTTTTGATGGGGCTATAAGAAACGCCACATCCAACAATCCCTCCAAAATTAAATTCCTTTAATCCTTCTATATTAGTTATTGTTTCTAATTTATTAGGAGTTTCTACTAAAAGTTTTTCACCAACCAAGAAATTCATTGAAAGTCCAAACTGAGCATAGTATGCGAATTTATTTTTTTGGATCTGATATTTTGCAATTAAAGGCACGCTAATCATTTGAAGCAATTGAGTAGACGTTGAATTAATTCTTAAGCTATCACCCAATTGAGGCGAAGGGCTTGCGTCGTTTGGTATTTGAGCGGTGCCATAACTTGTATTAAATTGGTAGTGTTGTTGTCCATCAATTCCTTCTCGCGAATAAACAGTTTTAGGTTTTATACTTTGCATTAAATAAGTGTAAGCAACTCCGGCTCTAATTGTCCATTTTTGCGTTAAATCACACCCGATTAGTATACCTGTATTGAATGAAAAATCAGATGTTTCTTTACCCTCATATTCTGATTGAGTTTGATTGTCATTCTTATTAGGATCAACTAAATATTTATTAGTGAAATCAGGAGAAAAATAACCAATAAAAGAAATACGATTAATGAACTTGTTTTTCGGTTTGAGATCAGGAATAATTACACATGCCAATGCTGAATCGCTGTTTGCCGTTTTGCTTATTGCTGATTGAAGAGTATCATCCTTAATGTCGGAGATAGATGTAACGCTATTAATCGGTTCAACCTGAAGGGTAGAATCCCTTGGAATAGAATTTGAAACAATCGTTCCCTTTGCTGGGAGAAGGTGATCTGTTGTTTTCTTACTTATCTGAACAGAACTTTTATTTGACTCAGTTAAACTATTTTCAATAAGCTTAGTAATAGCAGTTACTTTGTTGTGTCTTGCGGAATTCACTTTTTTATTTTCAGTTGGTTGAATGATATTCTCTTTAACAGTTGCTTTAATAGAAGTGCTTTTCGTGTTGCCTGAATTATTTAAATCATTTTTAGTGCTTTTTATTTTTTCTGCTTTTAATATATCATTCAAATTATTTGATGCCAATAGCACACTATTAGATCTTGAATCAGAAACTACTGGAACAAAGGCCCCCTTTTTACTAGTTTCTTGTTCATTATATTTTGAATTAGTTGTTAGGAAAAAGTATAATCCAAAGCTACCAATGAGGAAAATTAATGAAGCAACCATTAAACGAAGTCTAAATACCATCGCCTTGTATTTATTTGCGGCCTCTTTATCAAGCTTGTTATCTAAAGATTCCCAAACTCTGTCGGAAACGGGCATTTCATAGGATTCAATCTTCTCGGTAAATGATTTAGTTATATCGTCGTAATTTTCTTCCATTATGCAGTTAAAGATTTTTGCTCGCCTGATAGTTTTTCGAATGCTTTTTTAAGCCATGTTTTAGCATCGAATAAATTTGATTTAGATGTTCCTTCGCTTATGCCTAATTGTTCTGCTATTTCTCTATGTTTGAGTCCTTCAAACGCATAAAGATTAAAGACTATTTGATACATGGGCGGCAGTTTTTGAATTAAATGGATCAATTCTTTTGCGTTTAAGTCACTTTCAATATTTTCACTACTTATTTGTTCAATAGATAAATCCTCAATACTTATGATTTTATACAAATTTGATTTTTTTCGCAATTTTTCTAATGCAGTATTTACCATAATCTTCCTGATCCAACCTTCAAAAGACCCATCATTTTTAAAACTACCTATATTGTCAAATACTTTCATAAAGCCTTCGTTCAAGCTATCTTCAGCATCCTCTCTGTTTTTACTATACCTAAAACAAACAGTCATCATTTTACCGGAATACTTTTTGTAAAGAGCACTTTGAAAATGTCTATCATTGTTAATACACCCCTTAATAAGTTCGGCTTCGCTATTTTCCAAAAATATGTGTTCCTTTTTTAACATAGATGGGCGTAATTACGAAATAGTTGGGTTGGGCCTAAAAAAACAATTTGGCCTCATATAAATGTATCAATGAATTCTACAGGAATTCTGAAGCCATTGATTTTCCTTTAATTGAGTGGGCGTATTGTCCGAAAAGAAGATGAAAACACATTTAAAGTTATATAGACTATTGAAATACAAAAAGGCGCCATACTACTTTCTAAAGTCAAAAACTCACACATCTACTCACCAACAGCAGAATAAAAAACAGTTCCACCTGAAACAATTACAGATAACCCAAGAAAACGTCCGAAAATAAAACCCGGTAGCTTTGTTATTTTTGATATTGAACCTAGCAAGTAATCAAAGTTGTTTTTGAAAGTAATTGCCCGTTACAACCATACCGTGAAATCAAGCATCGTTGAATTGTTTCCACTCTTGGTACTCATTATGAAATGTTATGCGACGTAACTTCCATACGCGAATTATTTTCTTAAAATACCTTATCATAAAAATAAACTATGTTTTAGATCATAATCAATAGATGTTTTAATATCGAAAAAGGTTGGGTAGAAATTTGACATTCTGTCGCTTTTAATTTTAGTTTGTTAAATTCTCAATCAGCAAGTTACAATGCGAGTATTAAACTTCGTAGCCAAAAACACAAACATCATCTACTTGCTCTAAGTTACCTTTCCATTCCTCAAAACGTTTATTGAGTTCTTCTTTCTGTTCGCTAATTTTCATTTCAGTTAAAGAAAGTAACAACTCTTCAAGCTGCTTTGATTTGAATTTTTTTTCTTTAGGGCCGCCGAATTGATCGACAAAACCATCAGTAAATGCATATATTCTATCTCCTTTATTTAGGTCGATTTGATTCAAGGTAAAACCAATATTATCTTTATCATGTTTACCCACTGGCATTTTGTCCGGTTTTATTTCAATCAACTTATTGTTTCGAACAATCCAAACAGGGTTATTTGCTAAAGCACATTTTAGTATGTAATTTTTCCGATCGATGCAAAGCAAACTACAATCCATTCCATCTTTACCCCCTTCTTTGCTACCATCATTCAATAAATGTTTAATAGTTCTTTTTCTTGTTTCATTTAAAATTATTTCAGGGCTTGTCAAATCTTTCCCAATAGCCTCATTAAGGCTTGCAATATTTAACATGCTCATTATTGCACCAGGCACAACATGCCCCGTACTATCGGCAATTGCTATGGATACATCTCCGTTCATGAGTAAAGTGCCCCAATAAAAATCGCCGCTTACAATGTCTTTCGGTTTAAACAAAATAAAATAATTTGATCCATGAAGATCGCCATTATTTAAATTCTCATTTAAAAAATCTTCGCTTGCAAGCAAAGCTTTTTGAATGCGTTGAGCGTAATTAATACTATCGATTATTTCTTTTTGTTTTTCTTCCACCAAATCTTTTTGCTGCTCTATGATCCTGTTCTTGTCAATTAGTAAATTGTTATTCTTCTGTTTTACTCTATAGTTTCTGAACAACACGAATAAGATTATAATAACAAAAGCCAAACCACAATACAGTCCTATCCTTTGAATATTAGATGATCTTAATTCAGCATTTTGAACGCTTTTCTCTTTCTCAAGATTTGAGATCTGTAATTTCTTTTTATCGGTCTCAAAACGAGTGTTTATCTCATTTACAAGTTTAATGGATTCATTATTCACCAAGCTATCTTTAATAAGCCCGTAACTCTTTAAGCAAATATGGGCGTTTTTAAAATCACCAAGTAGAGTGTAAACTTCTTCAAGATTTTTGTAAGCGTCTTTCATTATATCGTATGCCCCTACATCTTTACTAAGATCAAAGCTAAGTTTTGAATAATACAAAGCTTTATCTTTTTCCCCTCTAAGAAGATAGATGCTGGATATATTCGCATAAGAACTCGCCATTCCTCTTTTGTCAAACATAGATTCTCGAATTGCCAAACCTTTTTCCTGATAATTTAAAGCTCGATTTAACTCTTTTTTTTTCATAAACACATTGCCAAGATTATTATAAACATTGGCAAGGCCCGGAAGATTGCCATTTTCATTATATAAATCAGCGGCTATCAATAAATTTTTCAAAGCAAGACTATATTTTTTTTGACCAATAAACACGTCACCCATATTATTGTACACAAGCGCCATATTTATTTTGTCGTTAGTTTTCCGGCAGAGGCTAAGCGCGTACTGATATTTCTCCAACGCTTTGTCAAGATTTCCTTGAGCAATGAAAACATTCGCCAAATTAATGTAACAAGAACTTTGGTCTTGCAGATCATTAATTTCTTCAAGCCTTTTTATAGCACTATCCAAGATAACAAAAGCTCTAGTGTAATTAGCTTGATTAAGGAATATGATAGCGATATTGTTTCGGACAAGAGTTTCTCGTTTTACATCTTTTATTTCAATAGCTAATTTAAGTGCTTCGTTTGAATAAGCTAAGGCTTCATCGTATTTTCCAATACCTGAGTTGGCGTTAGAGAAACCTAAATTTATATCTATTAAACCGATTTTATCATTGAGCTTTTGCCAAATTACAAGAGATCTTTGAAAGTAGGGTTGTGATAAACGGAATTTACCATACTGATTATAAATTGTGCCGATATATTGGCAAGCGACAGCTTGGCCGAACGTAAATTTAGATCTGTTTGCAAAAACTAAGGCTTTTTCAGCATATTTCATTGCAGAATCAAGATCACCGCTTAGGACATAAGCCCAAGAGATGCGATAGGACGATTGGGATCTTACTGAATCTATTTTTTGAACAGAGAGAAGTTTTTTTATACTATCGGTTTCAGGATTGGCCTTACAAAGATTAATTGTGAAAAGTAAACTCACAATAGGAAGCCATATTGAACGCATAAATTAGAATTTTTTAGAGATGCAGATTAACAAATTTAATTAATTTTTTGAGTTATTTGTAAATATTTGTTTGTGGCGATTAGTTATGCGGCATTTATAAAAAGACAGTAATGTAAAGACAATTCATTGGAGTTAGTGCCTTTAGGTGGGCAAATTATTTAGGTTAGAAAGTGCTACCTTAGAATTATGAAACAAGTAAGAACACTTCACAGTACTGAATTTAAAATAAAGGCTGCATTAATATTAGTTTTTTGTTCCTCTAATACATTTTCGCACATAATGGTTAATAAACCCACTTAAATTCCAGATAAAGTGGGACCAGAATTATCTTGTGGGCCGTTTGCCCCTTGCGGGCCAGTGACTGTTTTTTTACAATTTGTAAACATTTAGTCCCATTCTTACTGCTGCGATTCCTAAAAAAATGACTTTTTCATAATTTTAATTTTTAATTGTTTTTAAATTTATTTAATTGCTTTAGTGCAACACAAAATTATGTACAGTACTGAGGCGTTAAAGGCTGTTTTCGGTAAAGAGTTATTTAGTATAGCCAAATAGGAGTTTAAAAAATTAGAGAAACCTTAAAGGGCTGTTTTTTGGAAACAAATAATAGTCTTGTTTAAAATAAATTTATTTATCTTTATGTACTAATTTTACCTCTAATTAAATGAACTGCCTTATTGTAGATGATAATAACATGGCTCGCTTAGCATTAAGCCAAATGCTATCTGATGTAGATTTTGTAACGGTGGTTGGTGAAGCCGAAAACCCTGTGCAAGCCCTTGCTATGTTAGGAAAAAACCCTGTTGATTTGCTTCTACTGGATGTTGAAATGCCGAAAATGAGCGGAATTGAATTTTTGAAAAATACTAATTCAAGACCTCTAGTTATACTCATCACTGCGAAAACTGACTACGCTATTGAAGCATTTGAGTTGAATGTTGTAGATTATATTGTTAAACCCGTTAAAGAAGATCGACTTATAAAAGCCTTGATAAAAGCTAAAGAAATTTTTGAAAGTAAGAATCAAACCATTGAAAGCGTTGATGCCGAATTCATTTTTGTTAGAGAAAAAAGTGTTTTGCAAAAAATAAAAGTAGCGGATATACAGTATATTCAGGCTTTGGGCGACTATTTAATTATTTACACGGACGATAAAAAACATACGGTTCATCTTACTTTAAAATCTTTTCTCGAACGCTTTCAATCAGCTAATTTCATGAGGATACATCGCTCTTATATAGTAGCCCTTAATAAAATTGATAAGATTGAAGAAAATACAGTTTACATTGGCAAGCACCCTGTGCCCGTTGGAGATAATTATAGACCTGATCTTATAAAAAAGATTAACCTTATTTAATTATAAGTAATTTCTTACTTTTTTTACCCCCCTTTCAGCCTTACTTAACCCTTCTTTACCGAAAACCCCTCATACAACGGCAATAGTAGTTATACCTTTGAGTCATAAAACTAACAATTATGAAAATCAAAAAAATAACTGAAGCCGAAATCCAAAGTATGGTTTTTCCTTCGCAAGAAATGTTAAGTTCAAAAGAACAAATCGAATATCGCTCCCACGCTTTATCTGATGCTCAGCAATTAAGCAATAATGATAAGCACAAAGTAACTATCATTTTTAGAGATTTGTTAGGAATAAATATGGTTTACACAACTATTTGGTTTGTTTCTGATATACACATTCAGCTAAAGGCAGGTGTTTTGATGCCTATTAGCTCTATCCTTGATGTTATTTTATAATTTTTGTAATGATGCTAGTAATCCTAATTTTAATGTTTAAAAAAATAATGAATCAGCCAATGAAAACAAGAATTTATAAAACAGGGAGAGAAGTAAGTGTTAAACTATTTTTTGTTCTTTCTCTATTTTTTATAGGCTTTTTCGGATCTGCCAAGTCGCAAACAGCTATTGCTGATACCACTTTTTTAAGCTACAATGAAGCCCAACAAATATTTGTAAAAAATAGTTTTATACTATTAGCGCAAAAATACAATATTGATGTTGCCAAAGCAGCAAAAAAACAAGCAGGTTTATGGTCAAACCCCACTGTATTTGCCGAGATAAATGCTTATAATCCACATACGGCAACATTTTTTAACACCGACAAATATATTGATCCTGCAAGTGGTGCAACAAACTACGGCAGCTATAATATACAAGTTAATCAATTAGTTCAAACTGCCGGAAAGAGAAATAAATTAATTGCGTTTGCCGAAACCAACGTTCTACTTCAGCAACAGGCTTTTGATGAATTAATGCGAGAGATACAGTATCAGTTATTTACAACTTATTCTAACTTATACTTTAACCAACAAGCCATTTCAATTCTCAGGGCAGAAGAGGTACGGATAAAAGAATTAGTTGAAATTGAAAAATATGCTTTAAACAAAGGCGCGACTTCCGGCTACGAGGTAACACGCTTGCAGTTTGAGTTACAGAATCTCCAATCGCAAATTAACGACTACAAGAATTCTATTGCTGATAACGAAACAGGATTAAATTCTATATTCTGTAATAAAAACAACATACTTTACAAGGCTTCAGCTTCCCCCGATCTAACATCCAAAGACATTAACATTGTTCAGTTAAGTGACTCTGCTTTTAAAAATCGCCCTGAAATAAAGATGGCAAAATATACAATCGATCAAAGCACAATAAATTTGAGATTACAAAAAGCAATGAGTGTCCCTGATTTAACTTTTGGATTTAACTATGATAGAAATGGAGCCGCATACTTTAATTACTCAGGTTTAAACGTATCAATGCCCTTACCCGTATTTAATAGAAACCAAGGTAACATCCAGTCCGCTAAAACTCAAACCCTAATGGCCGAGAACAACAAGAACAATACTGATGTAACCGTTCAACAAGATGTAGCAAACGCCTATCAAAAATATATTAATATTTTCAACTTACAGAAGGATATTCAAACAGGTTACGAAATTAATCTACAAAACATTAGTACACAAGCTACCGATAACTATAACAAAAGAATTATTGGTTTGTTGGACTACATTGATAAATCAAGAACTTATAGGGATGCCAAACTAAATTTGATTCATCTGCAAAATAATTTTTTACAAAGCAAAGCATATATTAATTATACAAGTAACTCACACATTTTTTAAAAATTAGCCATGAAAAAAACAATTGTTATAGTAGCAGCTTTATTTTCTCTTATTTCTTGTTCACAGAAGGAAGAAAACAAAAACAATGTAGCTGATAGTTTATCTACTGAAAATACATTTAAAACTGATACAGTACATAATATTCCTTTGCATAATGAAATAAATTTAACAGGAACAATTGATTTCGATCAGGATAAAATTGTAAAGGTGTATTCCCTTGTAACGGGCAGGATAAATGAAGTAAAAGTTGATCTTGGAACGCACGTTTCAAAGGATCAAATATTGGCGGATGTAAACAGTCCCGATGTTTTAAATCTCACAAATGATTATAATCAAGACAGGCTTAATTTACAATTATCAGAGAAAGCGTATCAAAATGCGCAGGATTTGTATCAGGCAAAATTTTCATCTGAAGTTGATTTGGTAAACGCTAAAAAGAATTTAGAAAGTGCAAAAGAGGAGTTATCAAAATCTTCACAGGTTCTAAAGCTTTACGCAGGCTATAAACAAAAAGGCAATGGAAGCTTACAAATTAAAGCACCCATAGATGGGTATGTAGTGGAGCGTGATGTAAATGCCGGAATGGATATTAGAGCCGACAATATGTCCCCTCTCTTTATCATATCAGATCTAAAAACAGTTTGGGTTATGGCTAATATTTATGAGCAAGATATTAATCGTATTAAAATTGGAGAACAAGTAACCGTTAAAACAATTTCTTATCCAGACAAAGTATTTAAAGGAAAAATAAGTAATATAGGTAACACCATCGATAAAGATTCTAAAGTATTAAAAGCACGCATTGAAATTGATAATACTGATGGATTGCTTAAGCCGGATATGTTCGCTACGGTTCAAATTATAGACAACTCAACCGTAAAACAACTGGCTGTTAATCCAAAAGCAATAGTTTTTGACAATGATAATTATTATGTAGTTGTAAAACGTGGTTCAAAATTTATAATAAAGCAAATCAAAGTGCTTAATGAAACCTCAAATTACACTTTCATTTGTTGCGATTTAAAAGAAGGTGATCTGGTAGTAAGCGAAGGCAGCCTTTTAATTTATAACAGTTTAAATTCATAGTCATGAACAAATTCATTCAAAATTTAATAAAATTTTCCCTTACCAATAAAGTTGCAATATTCTTTATTACATTTTTATTAATTATCGGTGGAATAATAGCTTTCAAAAACACACCTATTGAGACGTTTCCTGATGTAACAAATACAAACGTAGTTGTTATAACACAATGGCCTGGCAGAAGTGCAGAAGAGATTGAGCGATTTGTAACTATTCCCATCGAAACAGAGATGAACAGCGTTAATAAAAAAACTGCTCTTAGATCTGCTTCATTATTTGGTTTATCAGTAGTAACGATGATATTTGATGACGGTGTAAAAGATTTTGATGCAAGAGTTGATGTCTCTAATCACTTAACCAATGTGGATCTTCCTGACGGTGCAAAGCCGGAAGTACAGCCAGCGTCGGGGCCAACTGGTGAAATATTTAGATATACATTACAAAGTAAAACCAAAGATGTAACTCAATTAAAAACGCTTCAGGATTGGGTTGTTGTAAAAAAACTGAAAGCAGTACCCGGTATTGCCGATGTTGTAAGCTTTGGTGGTAAAGTAAAAACAATTGATGTTGTTTTAAATCCAAATGAATTGGCCAAATATAATTTAACTGCGGTGGACGTATATGGTGCTTTAAGTGAAAGTAATATTAACGTTGGAGGTGATGTTATAAAAAAAGGCACACAAAGTATAGTGGTACGTGGCATTGGCATGCTAACAAGTTTACAAGATATTGAAAGTGTTATTATCACTAATAAAGAAAACGTTCCTATACGAATAAAAGATGTAGCGGTTGTTCATGAAGGCTTTAAGCCACGTTTAGGCATTGTAGGAAGAGATAAGCTGGATGATTGTGTTGAAGGCATCGTATTAATGCGTAAAGGCGAAAACGCTAATGATGTTTTAAAAGCTTTAGAAGCTAAAGTACAAGATTTGAATGAACGAGTTTTGCCTTCGGATGTAAAGATTAACACCTTTTACGACAGATCTAAATTATCAAAATACACGCTTGAAACGGTTTCTGAAAACGTAATTATGGGGATATCTCTTGTTACATTAATCCTACTTCTCTTTTTAGCGAATTGGAGAACTACGGTTACCGTGGCTATTGTAATTCCATTAGCATTACTTTTCGCATTTATTTGTATGCGTATGAAAGGTATGACTGCAAATTTACTTTCCATAGGCGCAATTGACTTCGGTATTATTATAGATGGGGCGGTTGTAATGGTAGAGGGCATATTTGTAATGCTTGCCGAACGAGCGGTTCATTTAGGCATGGAAAAATTTAATAAACAAAATAAATTATCCGCCATTGGAAAAACAGCCTACGAAATGGGAAAATCAATCTTTACTTCAAAGCTCATTATTATTACAGCTTTGTTACCCATTTTTACCTTTCAAAAAGTTGAAGGAAAATTGTTTTCTCCATTGGCCTTTACATTAGGATTTGCATTACTTGGCGCACTTATTATTAGCTTAACATTAATTCCGCTTTTAAGCAGTTTATTACTTAAAAAAAATGTTATCGAAAAAAAGAATTTGTTTGTTGATAGCTTAAACAAAATATATCGTCCTGTTTTAAATTTTGTATTAAAGTTTCCAAAGCGCAGTATCATTACAGCGGTTGCATTTTTAACAGTATCTATTTTTGTTTTTGTGAAATTTATTGGTAGTGAATTTTTACCTGAATTAAACGAAGGCTCAATTTATGTGCGGGCAAGCATGCCAATGAGCGTGTCGTTAGATGAAAGTTATTCCTACACGCAAAAATTCAGAAAAATATTTAATTCATTTCCCGAAGTAAAAGGCGTAATGTCGCAAACGGGTCGCCCTGATGATGGTACAGACCCTACAGGATTTTTTAATTGTGAATTTTTTGTTGATCTCTATCCTAAAAAAGAATGGAAAGAAAAAATAAGCAAAGAAGAATTGATTGATAGAATGCAGAATGAATTAGGCATTTTTAAAGGTGTTAGTTTTAATTTCTCACAACCTATTTCGGATAATGTGGAAGAAGCTGTAAGTGGCGTTAAAGGCTCTATGGCAATTAAAATATTTGGAGATGATTTAAAACAATTAGAGCAAAAGGCGGATACAGTTTACGACATTATGAAAAAAGTGAATGGCGTGGAAGATTTAGGGATTTTTAAAAACTTAGGTCAACCCGAATTTAGAATTACATTGGATCAACAAAAATTAGCTCAGTATAATGTAAGTACAAGCGTTTGCCAAAGCGTTTTAGAAACTGCTATTGGCGGCAAAGCCGCTACTCAATTTTATGATGGAGAAAAGAAATTTGATATTATAATGCGTTACAACCAAGCTTTCAGATACAATGAAGAATCGATTAAAAATATTTTAGTTCCTACTCGTGGCGGCACTAAAATTCCTATAAAAGAATTGGCAGATTGTGCAACAAAATCAGGCCCCGCATTTATTTATAGGGAATCTAACGAACGATTTATTGCCTTAAAATTTTCTGTACGAGGACGGGATTTAGGAAGCACCATTGCCGAAGCCCAACAAAAAGTTGGTGGCGGACTAAAATTGCAAAAAGGCTTTAGTATAAAGTGGGCCGGTGAATTTGAAAATCAAGAAAGGGCTCAAAATCAATTAGCAGTTGTTGTACCTATTAGTATTTGTTTAATCTTTTTAATCCTCTTGTTCACCTTTGGTTCGGCAATTGATGCAACGATTATTATCATAAACGTTCCGTTTGCATTAATGGGTGGCATCTTTGCGCTTTTTTTTACAAATGTAAACTTTAGTATTTCGGCAGGTGTTGGTTTTATTGCACTCTTAGGTTTAACTATTCAAAACGGAATCATACTCGTAAATAAGTTTAAGCAAAATTTACAATTAAAAATGACAGTTTATGAGTCTGTTAAAGATGGTGCAATAAGTAGAGTAAGACCTGTGGTGATGACCGCTTTGATGGCAATGCTTGGATTACTTCCTGCTGCTATGTCATCGGGCATTGGTAGCGAAACTCAAAAGCCTTTAGCCATTGTTGTTATTGGAGGCTTAATTACATCAACCGTATTATCTTTATTAATATTACCTGCCATCTTTAACCTTATCTATAATAAACGCTTGTCAGAAAAATAATTTTAATTGTGAAATCAACAATTGTAAAAGTCAGCATATTAATACTTATCTCACAAGTATTTTATGTTTCGTGTAAAAAGAAAACCACAACGTTAACTCCTGCTTGTGATGGTACACAATCAAGTTACAATACAAACATTAAGAGCATAATTGAAGGCAATTGCACCAGCGGAGGCTGTCATGGTAGCGGTTCAAGTAATGGAGATTTTACTACTTATAATGGCTTAAAATTCATTTTAAGCAGTGGTGCTTTTGCAAATTCCGTATTAACGAACCAAACCATGCCAAAAGGTTCCAAATTAACACAAGATCAACTCAACAAAATACAGTGCTGGAAAGAAGGCGGATTTATAAATTAAATATAGTTTAACATCGTGCACATCTTCTGTAATCAGGAATGCCGGCTCCTAATGTACTTAAGAGAATCAATCCGAATTAATTCTCTTAATTTTTTTAGCCCTCGTTCAGCCTTTTTTAGCCTCGTTTTATCGAAAACCAACTGTTCAAGGGAATGTTTACACATACCTTTGAGTTGTATTTAATATAATACTGCATTAAAAAATTAATAACTAAAAAAATAAAATTATGAAAACTTTAATCATCGCAATTGTAACCTTAACAACAATTGGCAACAAGATTGGTGCACAAAACACATTAAACGACTTTAGAAGTTTTAATTGGGGTGCAACGCTTAGTGAAGTGCAAACAAAGGAGAAAGCAAAATTTATTAAAGAAGAAAAAGGAGATATTTTAATTTATGATGACCAATTAGGAGGATCTGATTGTTCGGTTATTTATACATTTAACGATAATAATAAATTAATTAGTGGAAATTATAATTTTACTAAACAATACTCAAACTCGCAACTTTATATCCATGATTTTACAAAATTTGAACAGCTGTTAACTGAAAAATATGGTAAAGCTAGATCCTTTAAAAACGATTGGAGCGAAAATACTACTCCAACAGATAAGGAAAACTTTGGGCAAGCTATTTCTGATGGCAACTTGGTGCTTACAACAATTTGGGAAACAAATAGAACAATCATAAAAATTACTTTGTTTTCGGTTGCTAATCACCCAACGCTTGCAATTCAATACACTTACAAAACATTGAACGAACTTGAGAACAAAGCTGAATTGCAAAAAGCGTTAATAAAATTATAATAATAGTAATATTAAATAATTGAATTTCTAAGTAGAAATTATAAATACTGAACATTTATGACGTTTAAAAGCTCAATATCAGATAAAGAATTTCCGTTAACGGAACAAATGGCAGGTTACATGGTAAGCCCTGCTATTGCCAAGCTTATAAAAGAGACTAGCGTAGGATTTAATGACAGTTGTTTTATTTCAATTTCGGAATATGCTTACTACAAACAAAAGTACTTACAAAATTATCTTGCAAAAGAAGTAAGCGATTTTACACAACTCGAAAATGAAGTTATTGAAACAATTGGCAATCAAAAAACTATTTCCACCTCGGAAGATTTGCAAGACGACAAATTAACTTCTGGTCAACGGCTTTCAGATAAAGTAGCCAGTTTTGGGGGCAGTTGGAAATTTATTATTATTTTTGGCGTGGTACTATTTTTATGGATCGTGTTTAATTCTATTGTTGTAGCCAAAGATAGATTTGACCCCTATCCATTCATATTAATGAATCTTGTTTTATCCTGTATCGCAGCTCTACAAGCACCCATTATTATGATGAGCCAAAACAGGCAAGAGGAGAAAGACAGGCAAAGAGCAAAGCAAGATTATATGGTTAATCTGAAATGTGAACTTGAAATACGCTTACTGCATGAAAAAATGGATCATCTAATTATTGACCAACAACAAGAATTGATTAAGTATCAACAAGAACAAGTTGAGAAATTGAACTTAATTTTAGAAGGAACTTATGGCGACAAAAAATGAATCTAAAAGAAAAGTATGGGTTAGTATTTTTAGGCTAATTAAAGAGCATAAAAAAAAACTAATTCTTATTTTTTCGCTTAGTTTGATAACCACCTCTGTTGGATTAATAGAGCCATTAGTATATCGCGAGGCAGTTAATGATATAGCAGGTTTATTTGTTCAAAATGCTCGTAACGATATTAAGAATGAAGCCGGTTTGGATATAGAAACTGACGAAGCTCCGATAGTAAGTTTTATTGAAAATAAAATTTCAGGAAATGAAACGGCTAGTGATAATCAAAATGCTACCGATTCAATTGAAGTTACTGATACTGCAAAGGCACAAATTGCTACAAACAATTTAATGCCAACTGTAAATAAACAAAGGATAAAAGAACTGCATAGCAAAAATCATGTTGCACCACGTACACCGCACGAAGCCTTTGAAACTTTATTATGGGCAGTTGTTATTTTATTTTTAGTTAACATTATTGGTTTAGTATTACGGTGGATTGGAGATAACTTAGATGTAAAGCTTGCGGTTAATATTGAGAGAGGTTTTATTCGTAAGACGTTTGGACATGTATTAAAATTACCATTGGCTTTTTTTTCTCGCAGATCAAGTGCTGCTCTACATAATCATATCGATCAATCCGAAGAAATTTCCGGCATTGTATCAACACTCACAAAAGAAATATTTCCTGAAATTGTAAGTCTTATAGGCATCTTGTCCATTATGTTTTGGCAAAATGCAACATTAACATGTATTGCAATTTCTATCATTCCTATTTATCTTTTTTTGGCAATCCGATCTACAAAACAGTTAGAGACTAATCTCACGCCTTATTATGAAAAGTGGGATGAGTTCTCTACACGAATGCAAGATGCTTTAGGAGGGATAAAGACCGTAAAACTTTCCGGGGCTGAGGAACGAGAGACAAACAGACTTGATGAACAGGCGGGAAAAGCCTATGCTGATTATCTAAAACGATCTTACCTTGCCAATAAATACACTTTTTGGGAAACTTTGCTTACACATGTTGCAAGTGCCATGGTGTTAGTTTATGGCGGTTATTTAGCATTAAAGCATCAATTGTCTCCGGGGGATGTGGTTATGTTTGTAGCGTATATTGATATGCTTTACGAACCCATTGATAATTTATCAAGTATTTGGGCAAGCGTTCAACAAAACGTAAAATCTATTGACCGGGCTTATAAATTGCTTGACACGGATTTGGAAGAAGAGAGAGGAGATAAGTTAATAATTAGCAATGGTAATGTAGAATTCAAAAATGTTGTGTTTGGTTACAATCCCGAAAAAACAATTCTGAAAGGGCTTTCAATTACAGCTAAACCCGGAAAGTTGACGGCGATTGTTGGCACTTCGGGCGCAGGAAAAACCACAACGGTTGATTTGTTGCTAAAGTTATTTGAACCACAAGAAGGTGAAATATTAATTGACGGACAATCTATTACTAAGGCATTGGGGGCATCTATACGTCAACAAGTAGGTATGGTAGCGGCTGACGGAAGTATATTTAGGGGTACGTTAATAGAAAACATTAAGTACAAAAAACCTGATGCAAGTGATGAAGATGCTTTCAATGCGGCCATAGCCGCAGGTCTGCAAAAAACATTAGAACGTTTGCCAGACGGTATGAATACAGTTGTTGGCGAGAGTGGATTTGGCTTATCGGTTGG
>JAYTSW010000369.1:0-4443 GCA_043745425.1 Sphingobacteriaceae bacterium
CCCAAGAGCAATTGTTAAAAAAACAAGATGAGTTAAAAGCATTAGAGCTTCGTTTAAATAAACAGCAAGCCGACTTAGATGCACTTTCTGCGGAATTAAAAAAACGTGAAGCGCGCGTTAATGAGTTAGAAGATATTTTAAAGAAAAAAGATCAAGCGGCTGCCGATTTAAAAAAGAAATTAAGCGATGCTTTATTTAGTTTTGAAAACAAAGGTTTAACCATTACTCAAAAAAACGGAAAGGTTTATGTAAGTATGGATGAGAGTTTATTATTTGCCAGTGGAAAAACGGCTGTTGAGGCAAGAGGTGTTGAAGCTTTAAAAAATGTAGCAAAGGTGTTGGAACAAAACGTTGACATCAACATAATGGTTGAAGGTCATACTGACGATGTACCGATGAAAGGTGCTGGAGAAATAAAAGATAATTGGGATTTAAGTGTGATGCGGGCTACATCCGTAACAAAAATTATTTTAGGCGGAACAACTATCGACCCTAAACGTATTACCTCAGCAGGGCGAGGAGAATTTTTTCCATTGGATGCCGCTAAAACTCCTGAGGCAAGGAAGAAAAACAGAAGGACTGAAATTATTTTAACTCCAAAATTAGATGAGTTATTGAAAGTATTGGGAAGTAATTAACGAAAAAAACAAGATTATGGGAATGATGAAGGAATTTAAAGAATTTGCCATGAAAGGCAATTTAATTGATTTGGCTGTTGGTTTCGTAATGGGGGCCGCATTCACTAAAATCACAACTGCATTTATTAATGGTATGATTATGCCGTTAGTTGGAATGATTCAGGGAAAAGATTTTAATGAGTGGAAATGGGTTCTGAAAGCCGCTCAAGTTGATGCAGACGGAAAAGAAACAGCTGCTGAGGTAGCCGTTAAATATGGTACGTTTATAACAGTCACTATTGAATTTGTGATTGTTGCTTTTGTTATGTTTATGTTGATTAAAACTATCAACCGAATGAAGAAAAAAGAAGCGGAAGCTCCTTCTGCTCCACCCGAACCAACAACGCAGGAAAAACTATTAATGGAGATTCGTGATTCTTTGAAAAAGTAATTTTCTACAAATACTTATATAGGCTACATCAATTTAGATGTGGTCTTTGTTTTTTATGCTGTAACCAATTTTTGTTTTCGGCGTTACGCTCTTAATGAAATTAATCACTAAAGCCTTTCCTTTATTATTAATCAAGTTAAGCAGTGCTCAAACAGCTTTGGATTACAGCGCCATTAAAATTGATTATGGCTATAGCACTTCAACCTTTTCAGGCATAACATTAAATAATTTTTGGACAGATTCTCGAATTTCTGAATCCCCGTCTAAAAAACCAATAGTCAAAACTCTTTCAACTCCTTCTTATAATTACGGATGGAAACAAGGTTTGTTTCTTTGGATTAATCTTAGTCCTTGTTATGCCTACAGGCCCGAAGTAAATGTAGCGTTTGGTATTAGCACTCATAAAACTATTTTCACGAAAACAGAGAAAACTATTTACTCAACATTTATTGGCTTTGAATTTAAACCTCAACTTATTATTCGTATTGGTTGCAGAGACACTGAGCCAATAATTCGATTGGCACGAAACATGAGTTATTTTCTCACACAAAAACAATCTTATTTAATTGTGGGGCCAAAATTTTCGTATCAAAAATCTGATAGGGCATTTTTAAAAAACAATAAGGAGCAAAATTATTCTGTTGGTGCGCTTTTCGGAATTGGCACAGATCATTTGTTTCCTAACCTTAATGTTGCGCCTGAAATAGTGATGAGTGTAGAATATCAAACAGGAAATTACCACTTACAAGAAAAAGGCTCAAACCGGTATTATGCCAGCCTGAGCCTGGTGATGAATGTTTTTTGATTTACTTGCTCGTGATCTTAAATTCTGTACGACGGTTGTTTTGACGACCTTCGTCAGTATCATTTGTATCAATTGGTTTTGTTTCACCATACCCTTTTGCTGTTAATCTATCTGAAGGAATTCCTTTAGTAATTAAATAGTCAACAACTGATTTAGAACGGTTTTCAGATAATTTCATATTATAATCATCCGAGCCTTTACTATCTGTATGCGAACCTAACTCAATTTTAATAGTTGGATTCTCAGTTAACAATTTAATTAAACGATCTAATTCATTTGCTGATTCAGGGCGAATAGTTGCTTTATCAAAATCGAAGAAAATATTGCGTAACACAATTACGCTTCCTACTTCCACTTTCTTTAATGCCACATCTTTTGTGTACTCTATATAATCCGCATTAATATCAATAACAAAGTTTTCTGAGTGGAATAAATAACCATCTTTTCTTACAGCAATACCATAGTTTCTTCCCGCAGGTAAAGTTACAAGGTAACGACCCGTTGTGCTATTAGATTTAAATGTTGCCAATAATAAGTTCTTATCATTGTCAATTAAATCAATCGACGCTTCTAACACTGCATTTGTTTTTGCATCCGTAATAACACCTTTTAATAAAGCCATTTTCGGACCTTTACTTTCAACTGCAGCTTCTGTTTTTAAATTGGATATTGGGTTTGCCGCCATGGCTAATAATTGGTCTTCAGTATTTGTTAATGGTGGCTTCTCCGGACCTAAAATTGTTAAGCGATAAATATCCTGTCCGCCGTAACCTTTCATACTTGCGCTCGCGTAGAATGCGTGACGACCGTTAGCTGCCAAAACGAAAAACACATCGTCGTCAGGGGTGTTAATCGGAATGCCCATATTAATCGGCTGCGTCCATTTTCCGTTTTCAAAAGTGGTTTTAAAAATATCGTAACCACCAATAGAACCCGCTCCTTTTGATGAGTAATACATTGTTTTTCCGTCAGGCATCATATAAACTCCATCTTCATCGTAAGCCGTATTAATTGGCGGACCAATATTTACCGCGCGTTCAAATCTTCCCTTTTCATTAATTGGAGAATAATAAATATCATGTCCTCCTAAACCATCTTTACGATCGCTACTTACAAAAAATAATGTTTTACTGTCGTACGAAAATGATGCGGAGGCCTCATGACCGTCAGTGTTGATTGCCTTTCCTAATGATTCGGGCTTAGTCCACGAAATCCCCATTAATTCTGAAATAAATAAATCTCCACCTTGCTTTGCGCCATCATAAGTAATTAGTTTTTGTCCATCGGGCGATAAACAAATTGCCGCATTATGTAATTCTAAGTTTACTGGCGCGCCAAGGTTTCTGGCGTTAGTCCATTTCTTGCCATTTTTAGTCGACATCCAAATATCTTCATACGGTAAATTATCTTCTTCACTTAATCCAACACTTACACCGCCAGGACGACGAGAAGTAAACATCATCATGCTTTCGTCAGCGGTAATTACTGGAGAGTAATCGCTATAAGAGGAATTAATTTCAGGACCAACATTATCAATAAAAACACGAATAGGATTTTTTGCAAGTTCGATACCAGATTTACATTCTTCAATTCGTTTTGTTGCCTTAGCTACTTCTTCTTTATGCTTCCCTCCAAGGCTTGCAATATAACCTTGATATTCTGTAATTGCTTTTTCCCATTCTGATTTTAAATGGTAAACCCAACCGGTGTAGTATCTGATTCTTTCGTCCACTGCAGGATTTAAATTATAAGCTCTAGTGATGTAATCATAGGCCTTGCCTTTTTCGTGCGTTTGTAAATACGCCACGCCCAATCGGTAATTTAACTGAGCATTATTAGGATTAAAGTTTTGAGCTTTTAAATAGTGAGGAATAGCAACGGGATAAATGTTGGATTGCTGAAGATCCCAAATAGCATCTCCTTCACGGATTTCCTTTATTACTTCTTTTAATTCATCTTTTTTGTCAGGAAAATTCTTTTTTTCGAATTCAACATTCTGCTGAGCGAAATTGAAAAACGGTAAAGATAAAACCGCTAGTATGTAGATTAATTTTTTCATAGATATTATTCGCTACAGTCTCCGTTAATAAATGATTTTGCTGCCATCACTCCCAATTCAAGTGCTTTTTTCCAATCCTGACAACTGCCTTCGTCTTCACGCAACATTTGTTTTGCAATGCCACGATTATAATAAGCTGGTCCGTTTTTTGCATTTAACTGAATAGCTTTATCCGCCATGTTTTTTGCTTTTTGGTATTCTTTTGTTTTGATGAAAACTGAAGCAAGTCCGTTGTAAGCAGAAGAATTATTGGGGTCTTTTTTTAATACCTCTTCAAAATCCATTTGTGCATTTTTCTCATTCCCATTTTCTAAACGAGTTGCGCCACGATTATTTTGCGCGATAAAATATTTTGGATTCACCTGCAACGCTTTATCGTAAGCTTCAATAGCCTTCGGTAAATTTTTATTTTCGCGATAAGCAGAACCTAAATTGTTATAAACAAAAGCCTGACTCGGATCAAGACTAATTGCTTTTTCATAATCAGCAATAGCGCCTGGCAAATCATTGA